>NZ_JBEYXJ010000002.1:0-254511 GCF_040645015.1 Streptomyces sp. NPDC046881
GTTGGTTTTTTCCGTTTTGTTTGTACAATTTGTGGTGTTTGGGGGCGCGCCCCCCCCCCACGCCGGTACATCCAGTGTGCGCGGTGCCCCGCGAAAGGTGACTTACTTGTTCAGACCCGCGTACAGCGGGTGCTTCTCGGCGAGCGCCTTCACGCGCGCCTTGAGGGCCTCGGCGTCGTAGGACGGCTTCAGCGCCTCGGCGATCACGTCCGCGACCTCGGCGAAGTCCTCGGCCGTGAAGCCGCGGGTGGCCAGGGCCGGCGTACCGATACGCAGACCCGAGGTGACCATCGGCGGACGCGGGTCGTTCGGGACGGCGTTGCGGTTGACCGTGATGCCGACCTCGTGGAGGCGGTCCTCGGCCTGCCGGCCGTCCAGCTCGCTCTCGCGCAGGTCGACCAGGATGAGGTGCACGTCCGTGCCGCCGGACAGCACGTTCACCCCGGCCTCACGGGCGTCGGGAGCCGTCAGGCGCTCGGCGAGGATGCGGGCGCCCTCCACCGTACGGCGCTGGCGCTCCTTGAAGTCCTCAGAGGCGGCGACCTTGAAGGAGACCGCCTTCGCCGCGATCACGTGCTCCAGGGGACCGCCCTGGAAGCCCGGGAAGACGGCCGAGTTCAGCTTCTTCGCGAAGTCCTTGCCGCGCGCCAGGATGATGCCGCCGCGCGGGCCGCCCAGCGTCTTGTGGGTGGTCGAGGTGACCACGTCGGCGTACGGCACCGGGTTCTCGTGCAGACCCGCCGCGACCAGGCCCGCGAAGTGCGCCATGTCGACCCACAGGTAGGCCTCGACCTCGTCGGCGATCCGCCGGAACTCGGCGAAGTCCAGCTCCCTCGGGTACGCCGACCAGCCCGCGATGATCACCTTGGGGCGGTGCTCCTTGGCGAGCCGCTCCACCTCGGCCATGTCGACCAGGCCGGTCTCGGCGTCCACGTGGTAGGCGACCACGTTGAACTGCTTGCCGGAGAAGTTCAGCCGCATCCCGTGGGTCAGGTGACCGCCGTGCGCCAGGTCCAGGCCGAGGATGGTGTCCCCGGGCTGGGCCAGCGCGAACAGGGCCGCCTGGTTGGCGGAGGCGCCGGAGTGGGGCTGCACGTTGGCGTACTCGGCGCCGAACAGCTCCTTGACCCGGTCGATGGCGATCTGCTCGGCGACGTCGACGTGCTCGCAGCCGCCGTAGTAACGGCGGCCCGGGTAGCCCTCGGCGTACTTGTTGGTCAGGACCGAGCCCTGGGCCTCCATCACCGCGAGCGGCGCGAAGTTCTCGGAGGCGATCATCTCCAGGGTCGACTGCTGGCGGTTCAGCTCGGCGTCGACCGCGGCGGCGATCTCCGGGTCCAGCTCGTGCAGGGGCGTGTTCAGGACAGTCATAGGGCTACGACTCCTCAGCCGGCGGAAAAGGCGGTGTACTCGTCGGCGGAGAGCAGGTCGGCCGGCTCCTCCGCGACGCGTACCTTGAACAGCCAGCCGCCCTCGAAGGGGGCGGAGTTCACCAGCGACGGGTCGTTGACGACGTCCTCGTTGACCTCGGTGACCTCGCCGGTGACCGGCGAGTACAGGTCGGAGACCGACTTCGTCGACTCCAGCTCGCCGCAGGTCTCGCCCGCGGACACGGTGGTGCCGACCTCGGGGAGCTGGACGAAGACGACGTCACCGAGCGCGTTGGCCGCGTGCTCCGTGATGCCGACCGTCGAGACGCCGTCCTCGGCGCCCGACAGCCACTCGTGCTCCTTGCTGTAGCGCAGCTGCTGGGGGTTGCTCATGGCCTGAATTCTCCTGTACGCGGGGGTGTGCTGATGAAGGGGGGACTGCTGAGAACGCGCGTGAGCAGCGCCGATGTGCCCGACGTCACGTTCCGGCACGACGTGGGGCTACGACGGTGTCACTTCCGGCGCTTGTAGAACGGCAGCGCCACGACCTCGTACGGCTCGTGGGTGCCCCGGATGTCCACGCCGACGCCCTCGGTGCCCGGCGCCGCGTACGCCGCCTCGACGTAGGCCATGGCGATCGGCTTGCCCAGGGTGGGGGAGGGGGCCCCGGAGGTGACCTCGCCGATCACCGCGCCGCCGGCGACGACGGCGTACCCGGCGCGCGGCACCCGGCGGCCCTCGGCGACCAGGCCGACCAGCACCCGCGGCGGGTTCTCCTGAGCCCGGGCGGCGGCCTCGGCGAGCGCCTCGCGGCCCACGAAGTCGCCCTCCTTCTCGAACTTCACCACCCGGCCGAGCCCGGCGTCGAAGGGGGTCAGCCCGCGGGTCAGCTCGTGCCCGTACAGCGGCATGCCCGCCTCCAGGCGCAGGGTGTCCCGGCAGGACAGCCCGCACGGGACCAGACCGGCGCCCTCGCCGGCCTTGGTCAGCGCCTGCCACAGCTCGACGGCGTGCTCCGGCTTCACGAACAGCTCGAAGCCGTCCTCGCCGGTGTAGCCGGTGCGGGCGATCAGCGCGGGGACGCCGGCGACCGTGCCGGGCAGGCCGGCGTAGTACTTCAGGCCGTCCAGGTCGGCGTCGGTGAGCGACTTCAGGATGCCGGGGGACTCGGGGCCCTGCACGGCGATCAGCGCGTACGCGTCCCGGTCGTCACGGACCTCGGCGTCGAAACCGGACGCCCGCTCGGTGAGCGCGTCCAGCACCACCTGGGCGTTGGAGGCGTTGGCCACCACCATGTACTCGGTCTCGGCCAGGCGGTAGACGATGAGGTCGTCCAGGATGCCGCCGTCGGCCTGGCAGATCATGGTGTACCGGGCGCGGCCGACGCCCACGGAGGCGATGTTGCCGACCAGGGCGAAGTTCAGCAGGGCGGCGGCCTCGGCACCGGTGACGGTGATCTCGCCCATGTGGGAGAGGTCGAAGAGACCCGCCTTCGTACGCACGGCGAGGTGCTCGTCGCGCTCGGAGCCGTAGCGCAGCGGCATGTCCCAGCCGGCGAAGTCGGTCATCGTCGCACCGAGCGAACGATGCACGGCATCGAGCGCGGTGTGGCGCAGCTCAGTGGGTTCGGTACTGCTCATCGGTCGGTCGTCTCCCAGGGCAACAGGGATGGGGCGAGGAACGTTCCTCCCCATCTGTCATCGGAACCTGAGAGGTTCGCCACGACCGCCACAGGGACGATCAGGGCTTGCACCTTGGGTGGAGCCGCCGTCACGGCGGCCCGCTTTTCAGATGTGCCTCGCCCGCGCGGTAACGGTGCCTGAGAGATTCAAGGGAGGGACTTGCTCCTTCGGCGCCCCAGCGGCACAGACGTGCGGCTGGGAACTCTCCCGCGCGGATTCAAACGGCCGGTATGCAGTTGGCGCGCACATCATTGCACGCCGCACCGCGGCCAGCCAGAGCACGCTGCTTGTGACCGACCTGTGGCACTACGCACACGAAGCGCCGACCGTTGCCCATTACCTTCTCTTTACATACAACGGGGATGGGACGACCGAGCCCACTGGGAGGACGATCACGGTGAACAGGACCTCGGCCTACGCCACCGACGCCGGCATCGCGGTGCCGAAGCCGGCCCCCGCCCTGACCCGCCGGCCCGGCGCCGGCCGGCCCGCCCCGGTCGTCCGCGACCTGCGCGACCGCGCCGGCCGCAGCCCGCACGCCCTGCTCTTCGGCCCCCGCGACCTGGTGGTGATCACCGGACTGCCCGGCAGCGGCAAGTCCACCCTGATGCACCGCGCGGTCACCGGCCACCGCATCGACTCCCAGGACGCCCGCGACCGTTGGGCGGCCCGCCTCCCCCGCCGCCTGCCCTACGCGCTGTACCGCCCCCTGGTCCGCCTCGCCCACTACGCCGCCCTGCGCCGTGCCCTGCGCACCGGCGAGGGAGTCGTCGTGCACGACTGCGGCACCCAGGCCTGGGTGCGCGCCTGGCTGGCCCGCGAGGCCCGGCGCCGGGGCGGCACCCTGCACCTGCTCCTGCTGGACGTCAGCCCCGGCACGGCCCGGCAGGGCCAGCACGAGCGCGGCCGGGGCGTCTCCCGCTACGCCTTCCGCCGCCACCGCCGCACCACCGCCCGGCTGCTGCGCGCGGTGGAGAGGGGCGAGCTGCCCGCCGGCTGCGGCGCGGCGGTGCTGCTGGACCGGGACGCGGCGGACGTCCTCAGGCGCGTGGGCTTCACTCGATGAGGGACTGTCACAGCCACCCGCTAGCCTTCATGCTCACAGCAGTGGTTCCCAGCAGGCGGTAGGCAGATGGACTTCCCGGCGGACATTCCCGCGGACTTCCCGGCACAGGCGCACCCCCAGCCGCACGGCGGCTGGCCCGGCAACGAGCTGGAGGAGGTGCTGTCGGCCTCCCTCGGCGTCCCCTCGGCGGGCGGCCGGATCATCGAGGTGCTCGGCCGCAGCTTCCTGTGGATACCGCTGCCCGGCGGCGGGGGCCCGCACAGCGGCCCGCTCGACCTGCCGACCATGGAGATCGACGGCGGGACGTACGTACCGGTGTTCAGCTCCGAGGAGCAGCTGCGCCAGGCGGCCGGTGCCCACATGTCGTACACCATCGCCCCGGCGGTCGAGTTCGCCCGCGGCCTGCCCCCGCAGGCGGGCATCGCGGTGAACCCGGGCGGTGTGGTCGGCGTCCCGCTGCCGCCCGAGGCCGTGGCCGATCTGTGCCGGGCCGGCCGCACCCCGCTGGACGGCCCCAACACCGGCGGCCGGGTCCGGCTCTTCGAGCCCGACTGGCAGGACGACCCGGTCGACTTCCTCTCCGCGGCCTCCGCCGAGTTCGCCGGCACCGGCGTGGTGCTCACCGCCCGCCGCTGCCTGGCCGCCATCGAGACGGCCGAGCCGGTCATGTTCGTCGGCGTGGAACTCTCCCAGTGGGAGGGCGACCTGCGGACCCTGCCGCTGGACGCCCTGGGCCGCGCCCTCGGCAAGGTCCCCGTCAAGTGGCCGGTCAACCTGGTCCTCATGGACGTCGCCGACGACCCGGTCTCCGACTGGCTGAAGACGAACGTCCGGCCGTTCTACCAGAACGGCCACTGAACGCACCCGAGGGGCGCGGGGCCGCATCCGGTGTGCGGCTCCGCCGCGGGGGCGCGACAACCCACCGCACACCCGGGCCCGCGCACGAACAGAGGGCCCCGGGCTGCCAGGCGCTTAAGCTGTCTCCGAACGCGGGGCACTGAAACGAAGGGCCGGTACACCAGGTGAGCGCGAGCCACAGCGGCAGCGTCGAGCACATGCTGCGCCAGGTCACGCCCGGACGCTACGACGCCTACGAGGCCCTGCTCCGCGCCCTCGCCACCCCCTCCTCCGGCCAGATCTGGATGCTCCTGTGGCACGGCCAGGCCGGCTCCCCGGACGCCCAGTACGGGAACATGGAGGTCGACGGCTGCCACTACGCCCCCTGCGTCACCTCCGCCCAGGAGCTGTCGGCCAGTGGCTGGAACCGCTCCTACGAGGTGGTCGACGGCCTGGACGTGGCCCGCACCCTCTACCCCGACCACTACGGCCTCTGGCTCAACCCGCACGCCCCGGGCGGCGGCGTCGG
Source organism: Streptomyces sp. NPDC046881 (assembly GCF_040645015.1). Classification (NCBI taxonomy): domain Bacteria; kingdom Bacillati; phylum Actinomycetota; class Actinomycetes; order Kitasatosporales; family Streptomycetaceae; genus Streptomyces; species Streptomyces sp. NPDC046881. The sequence continues at coordinate 5,485 of NZ_JBEYXJ010000002.1, forward strand.
CATCCCCTGGCTGGATCTGCGCCGCATCGCCACCGGTCTGGACCGCCAGCCCGCCGGCCCGCTGCGCCTGTCCGAACCCGGCATCGAGATCCCGCAGTTCTACGCCCTGCTGGCGCAGAACGCGCACCGCACCCCCGCGCTCCGCTCGCTGCGCCGCGCCTGGGTGCAGCCCGCGCTCGGGGCGCCGTACCTCGCCATCGGCCTGGACGTGTACGAGACCTCGCCGGCCGCGGTGGACTCGGTGCGCGCGATGATGCAGCAGTCCGTCGGCGCGGTCCCGGAGGGGCTGCCGGTGTCGACGGTCGCGATGAGCGACGACTACGACCCGGTGGTGATGTGGATGCGGGTCAACGCGCGCCCCTTCTACGACCGCGAGGCCCACGTGCCCGCGCCGCAGCCCCAGCTCCACGTGCCGGTCCCGCCGCAGGCCCCGGCCGGCGGGTACGGCTATCCGCCGGTGCACGGCGGCTACTGAGCACCGGGTCGCGCCGGAGCCGACGAAAACGGGACCCCGCACCGGTTCGGGGTCCCGTTTCTCACGTCAGTGCGGGCGTCAGGCGTTCTCGCGCAGCCACACGTTGTTGGAGTTGCCCTTCATCGGGGTCAGCATCGTGTGCTTCCACTTCACCTTGGTCTTGGAGCAGTGGGCGACGTCCCAGATGTACTTCGTGATGATCTGCTTCTTGGCGAGGTGCCACATCCGGATGCGCTGGGTCTTGCCCCGGTCGATGTAGAGGACGTACTCCCACTCCTCCTTGTGGGACCACTTCTTCGTGAGCTTCACGCCGGCCTTGGCCTCGGCCTTGGCGATCCACTTGCCGATCTCCGCCTTGGCTTCGGCGGAGCCCTCCACGGTGGTGGCGGCCGTCTTGACGTCGTGGTACCGGGCCTCACCGGGGCCCTGCACGGCGGCGCTGGCCAGGCTGGTCTTGATCTTGCCCTTCTTCGCCGAGCTGGCCACGTACCTCGGCTTGAGGTCGTCGCCCTCGGGCTGGCAGCCGGCCGAGGCCGTACCCGCGGACACCGCGACGATGGTGAGCGAACCCGCCAGAGTGGCCAGCACTGCGCCGCTCGCGGTGAGCTTCCTGCGTGTGTTCATCGTTCCCCGTTCGAATACGCCAAGGCGCCCCGCACGGCGGGGAGTTGCCCTGACGGTCCTGTGTGACGCCGGGAAACCTAGCGGCCCCGCGTATCGGATGTCATGAACATTCCTAAGCGGAACGGGGCAATGCTCAGGTAAACCTCAAGTGATCTTGTTCAGTCTCGTTGACGGGTAAATTACGCGCTGCGAATGCCCCGACTTGTTCCGTGGACAGTTGTCACCCAGGGGCGGAAACCGGTCATGTCGTGGTGCCTGCTGTGACGTGGGTCACGGTGCCGCCACGTCCGTGTGGCTGCGGTCGACGGGTCCGCCGGCCCGTGGGTTTTGCTCCAACTTGCCGCGTTCGCGGGGCGTTACGCGCTGTCCGGATAACGGAAAACCGCAGCCGCGATCACGTTTGCGCATCCTTTCACCGTCAAGTCTGGCGACTGATCGCACAAGCGTTGAAGACTCCCCCTTCAAGGGGCTCGCCCCCGTGTACGACAGACAGATGAGAGGCCGCCACCAGCGGCAAGCGCGGGCCGGTCACCACCGGTTGAGAGGGGTCCCTGCCAGATGACGGCGCCATTGCACGACACGACCGCGGAAGCGGCCCCGACCGCGCCGCCGGAGACAGGCGGCGGCAGGAAGATCGAGGGCCGGTCCCTCAAGCAGATCGCCTGGCACCGTCTGAAGCAGGACAAGCTGGCCCTCGCGGGCGGGTGCACCGTCCTGTTCCTCGTGCTGGTCGCGGTCTTCGCTCCGCTGATCGTCTCGCTGCTCGGCCACCCGCCCAACGAGTTCCACCAGGAGCAACTGGACGAACTCACCAACCTTCCCAAGGGCGCGTGGGGAGGCGTGAGCGGCGACTTCCTCTTCGGCGCCGAGCCCAACAAGGGCAGGGACGTCTTCAGCCGCATCGTCTACGGTGCGCGCATCTCCCTGCTGGTGGCCTTCCTGGCCGCCGTGGTGGCCGTGGCGTTCGGCACCCTGTTCGGCATCATGGCCGGTTACTTCGGCGGCTGGGTGGACTCGCTGATCAGCCGCACGATGGATGTGCTGCTGTCCTTCCCGCAGCTGCTGTTCATCATCTCCCTCGTCTCCGTCCTGCCGGACGACTTGCTGGGCCTGACCGGCACGGGCGTACGCATCGCCGTGCTCGTCCTCGTCATCGGATTCTTCGGCTGGCCGTACGTCGGCCGTATCGTCCGCGGGCAGACGCTGAGCCTGAGGGAACGTGAGTACATCGAGGCCGCCCGGAGCCTGGGCGGCGGCAGCCGGCACATCCTCTTCAGGGAACTGCTGCCCAACCTGGTCGCCCCCATCCTCGTCTACGCGACGCTCATGATCCCGACCAACATCCTCACCGAGGCCGCCCTCAGCTTCCTCGGCGCGGGTGTCCGGCCGCCCACCGCGAGCTGGGGCGGCATGCTCCGGGACGCGCTGCAGACCTACGAGCACGACCCGATGTTCATGGTCTTCCCCGGCGCGACCATCTTCATCACCGTCCTTGCCTTCAACCTCTTCGGGGACGGCCTGCGCGATGCGCTGGACCCCAAGGGGACCCGCTGACCCACGACTTGCCCCTGCCGCATCGTCAGGTGGCTCTCTCCATGGTTCTCCGGCTAAGACCCGGGACCGCGAATCTCGGAGGTTACGAGAAAATGCCCACAGGTTTCCCGAAGCGGCGGCTCGCTGCTGGCGCAGCCCTCGTTGTCGCGGCGCTGGTGAGCACCACGGCGTGCGGCGGCGGTGACGATGACAGCGACGGCAAGGGCAAGGGTGCCGGTTACAACGCTGCGCTGAACAAGGTCGTCAACGCGTCCACCAAGAAGGGCGGGACGCTGAAGTTCGTCGGCAAGCAGGACTTCGACTCCCTCGACCCGCAGCGCACCTACTACGGCATGACCTGGGACTTCATGCGGTTCTTCACCCGCACCCTGGTCACCTACGACACCAAGCCGGGCGAGGCGTCCAACAAGCTGGTCGGCGACCTCGCCACCGGCCCCGCGCAGGTCTCGGCCGACGGCAAGACCTACACCTACAAGCTGCGTGACGGACTGACCTGGGAAGACGGCTCCAAGCTGACCTCCAAGGACATCAAGTACGGCATCGAGCGCATCTGGGCGACCGACGTCATCACCGGTGGTCCGGCGTACATCAAGCAGACGCTCGACCCCAAGGGCGAGTACAAGGGTCCCTACAAGGACAAGGCCAAGGACAAGCTGGGCCTGAAGGCGATCCAGACGCCCGACGACCAGACCATCGTCTTCAAGCTGCCCAAGCCCAACGGTGACTTCGAGCAGTTCCTCGCCATGCCCACGGGTGCCCCCGTGAAGGCCGACAAGGACACGGGCGCCAAGTACACCCAGCACCCCTTCTCCTCCGGCCCGTACAAGGTCCAGTCGTACAACGCCGGCAAGAGCCTGGTGCTGGTCCGCAACGGCGCCTGGAACAAGGCCTCGGACCCGATCCGTCCCGCCCTGCCGGACAAGATCACCGTGACGATCTCCGCCAACCTGGAGGAGAACGACAAGAAGCTGATGGAAGGCGACTACGACGTCGACGTCAACGGCACCGGCATGACCCAGTCGGGCCGCGTCACCGCCGTTCAGGACCACAAGGCCGACATCGACAACATCCAGACGTCGTTCGTGCGGTACGTGGCCCTGGTCCACACGGCGAAGCCGCTGGACAACGTCCACTGCCGCAAGGCCGTCTTCTACGCCACCGACTTCAAGGGCCTGCAGCAGACCCGCGGTGGTGAGATCGCCGGTGGTGAGATCGCCAACTCCGTCTTCCCGAAGAGCATCCCGGGCTACAGCGACTACGACCCGTACGGCGTCCTCGCCCGCAAGGGCAAGCCGGACGCGGCCAAGGCCAAGGACGAGCTGAAGCAGTGCGGCAAGCCCGGCGGCTTCTCCACCAAGATCACCGCCCGTACCAACAACCCGGGTGAGGTGGACGCTGCCGAGGCGCTGCAGGAGCAGCTCGCCAAGGTCGGCATCAAGATCGAGGTCGACTCGATCGACGGCGCCCAGTCCTCCAGCATCACCGGCTCGCCGAAGGTCGTGAAGGAGCGCGGCTACGGCATGACGATGAGCGGCTGGGGCCCGGACTTCCCGACCGGCCAGGGCTACGCGCAGCCGCTGTTCGACAGCCGGTTCATCTTCGAGAACGGCAACTACAACGAGTCGCAGATCAAGGACCCGAAGATCGACAAGCTCTTCGACGACGCGATCGCCACGACCGACAAGGCCAAGGCCAAGTCGCTGTACGAGCAGATGAACAAGCAGCTGATCGACAGCGCCGACTGGATGCCGTTCATCTACGAGAAGAACATCTCGTGGCGCGGTCCGCGTCTGACGAACGTCTACTCGTCCGCCGCCTACAACGGCCGCTACGACTACGTGTCCCTGGGCGTCGCGAAGTAGTCGGTCGCCGCACCCCCGAACTGATCGAACCCTTGCCGCCGCATCCCGCCAGTCCGAAGGGCAGGTGATGGCCCGGGCGGCGGCCGGGAACTCCCACAAGGAGTGCCCCGGTCGCCGCCGGGCCGCGCACAGTGCTTGCTTATCTCATCCGGCGCCTGTTCGCCGTACTCATCATGGTGCTGGTCGTCCTGCTCGCGACCTTCACCGTCTTCTACATGCTGCCCAAGTGGGCGGGCCAGGACATCGCCGTTCTCTTCGCCGGCAAGGCCACCGGAGCCGAACAGATCGAGGGCATCCGCACCAAGCTCGGTCTCGACCAACCGCTCCTCGTGCAGTTCTGGGACTTCGTCAAGGGCATCCCGCTGGGCCGTGACTACGCCAACGGCAACGACGTCACCCACTGCCCCGCCCCCTGCTTCGGCTACTCCTTCGTGACCGAGAAGCCGGTGTGGGACACCCTCAAGGAAGCCATGCCGGTGACCGGCGCCCTCGCCGCCGGCGCCTGTGTCCTGTGGCTCGCGGCCGGTGTCGCCGCCGGTATCGTCTCCGCGCTCAAGCGGGGCTCGGTCTGGGACCGCGCCGCGATGATCGGCGCGCTCGGCGGTGTCTCGCTGCCGGTCTTCTTCACCGGCATGGTGGCGATGGGCCTCTTCGTCCACAACCTCGGCTGGATCCACATCGAGGACGGTCTGAACACGGACGACTCAGTCGGCGTCTGGTTCGAGACGCTGCTGCTGCCGTGGATCGTGCTCGCCCTGCTGAACGCCGCGATGTACGCCCGTCTCACCCGGGCCACCATGCTGGACGTGCTCGGCGAGGACTACATCCGCACCGCCCGGGCCAAGGGCCTCGGGGAACGCGCGGTGATCACGCGGCACGCGCTGCGCTCCGCGATGACCCCGATCCTCACGGTCTTCGGCCTGGACCTGGGCGCGCTGCTCGGCGGCGCCGTGCTGACCGAGTCCACCTTCAACCTGCCCGGCCTCGGCCTCGCCGCGGTGCAGGCGATCAGCAGCCACGACCTGCCGGTCATCCTCGGGGTAACCCTCTTCGCCGCGCTCGCGATCGCCGTCGCCAACCTCGCCGTCGACCTTCTCTACGCCGTCATCGACCCGCGAGTGAGGCTGGGATGACCGAACTGAACAAGACCGGCGCGGCCGTCGGTGAACCCGTCGCCGCCTCGGCCGCCCCCACGGCCTTCCTCGAAGTGCGTGACCTCAAGGTGCACTTCCCCACCGACGACGGCCTGGTCAAGTCCGTCGACGGCCTCAGCTTCCAGCTGGAGAAGGGCAAGACCCTCGGCATCGTGGGCGAGTCGGGCTCCGGCAAGTCGGTGACCTCGCTCGGCATCATGGGCCTGCACACCACCGGCCAGTACGGAAAGCGCAAGCCCCAGATCTCCGGCGAGATCTGGCTGGACGGCAGGGAACTGCTGTCGGCCGACCCGGCCGAGGTGCGCAAGCTGCGCGGCCGTGAGATGGCCATGATCTTCCAGGATCCGCTGTCCGCGCTGCACCCGTACTACACGATCGGCAGCCAGATCGTGGAGGCGTACCGGATCCACCACGACGTCGACAAGAAGACCGCCCGCAGGCGGGCGATCGAGATGCTCGACAGGGTGGGCATCCCGCAGCCGGACAAGCGGGTGGACAACTACCCGCACGAGTTCTCCGGCGGTATGCGCCAGCGCGCCATGATCGCCATGTCGCTGGTCAACAACCCCGAGCTGCTCATCGCCGACGAGCCGACGACCGCCCTCGACGTGACCGTCCAGGCGCAGATCCTCGACCTCATCCGCGACCTCCAGAAGGAGTTCGGCTCCGCGGTCATCATCATCACCCACGACCTGGGTGTCGTCGCCGAGCTGGCCGACGACCTGCTGGTGATGTACGGCGGCCGGTGCGTGGAGCGCGGCCCGGCGGAGAAGGTGTTCTACGAGCCCCGCCACCCCTACACGTGGGGCTTGCTCGGTTCGATGCCGCGCCTCGACCGCGAGCAGCAGGAACGCCTGATTCCGGTCAAGGGGTCCCCGCCCTCGCTGATCAACATTCCGTCCGGCTGCGCCTTCAACCCGCGCTGCCCGTACGCCGACATCCCGAAGGACAACGTCACCCGCACGGTCCGCCCGGAGCTGAGCGAGGTCGGCAGCCGGCACTGGGCCGCCTGCCACATGTCGCAGGAGCAGCGGGAGCGGATCTGGACCGAAGAGATTGCGCCGAAGCTGTGAGTGAGAACGCAGAGGACAAGGCAGTGAAGATCCCTGCCCAGAGCGACGGCGCGGAGCCGGCATCCGCAGGCGCGGCCACCCTCACCAAGGACGCCGCGCCCGGCGAGATCCTGTTGAAGGTCACCGGACTCCAGAAGCACTTCCCCATCCGCAAGGGCCTGTTCCAGCGGCAGGTCGGCGCGGTGCGTGCGGTCGACGGCATCGACTTCGAGGTGCGGGCCGGCGAGACCCTGGGTGTCGTGGGCGAGTCCGGCTGCGGCAAGTCGACGATGGGCCGGCTGATCACCCGGCTGCTGGAGCCGACCGCCGGCACGGTCGAGTTCGAGGGCAAGGACATCACCCACCTCGGGGTGAACGGGATGCGTCCGCTGCGCCGCGACGTGCAGATGATCTTCCAGGACCCGTACTCGTCGCTGAACCCGCGCCACACCATCGGCACCATCGTGGGCGCCCCCTTCCGGCTCCAGGGTGTCACCCCCGAGGGCGGCATCAAGAAGGAAGTGCAGCGGCTGCTGTCGGTCGTCGGCCTCAACCCCGAGCACTACAACCGCTACCCGCACGAGTTCTCCGGCGGCCAGCGCCAGCGCATCGGCATCGCCCGCGCGCTGGCCCTGAAGCCGAAGCTGGTGGTCGCCGACGAGCCGGTCTCGGCGCTGGACGTGTCGATCCAGGCCCAGGTCGTCAACCTCATGGACGACCTCCAGGAGGAGCTGGGCCTGACCTATGTGATCATCGCGCACGACCTGTCCGTCGTCCGGCACGTGTCGGACCGGATCGCGGTGATGTACCTGGGCAAGATCGTGGAACTCGCCGACCGCACCTCGCTGTACGAGTCGCCGATGCACCCGTACACCAAGGCGCTGATGTCCGCGGTGCCGATCCCGGACCCGAAGCGGCGGAACGCCAAGAACGAGCGCATCCTCCTCCGCGGTGACGTGCCGTCCCCGATCGCCCCGCCCACCGGCTGCCGTTTCCACACCCGGTGCTGGAAGGCGACGCAGATCTGCAAGACGACCGAGCCGCAGCTCGTCGAGCTGAGGCCCGGCCAGCGGGTGGCCTGCCACCACCCGGAGGACTTCGAGGACCAGGCCCCGCAGGACACGGTCCTGCTGTCGGCGGCGAAGGAGGCGTCGGAGCTGGTCCCGGACGCGGTTCTCGCCGAGGGGCAGGCCGAGAAGGAACCGGCGGCGGAGAAGGCACCGGCCGCCGGGAAGAAGGCTGCTTCCGAGGAGACTGCCTCCGAGGAGCCGGCGGCCCCCGAGAAGCCGACTGCTTCCGAGAAGCCGGCTTCCGAGCAGAAGCCGGCTTCCGGAGAAGAGGCTTCCGGAGAGGCGGCCGCCTCCGAGGTGAAGACCGAGCCCGCGGCCGACGCTCCCGCGGAGGGTCCGGCCGGCACCGACTCCCAGGAGTCGACCGGCAAGTAGCACATGACGACTAGGCAAAGTCATGTACATGCCTGGACGGGAGAGTGAAGAGTCGTCCGTGTCCGACCACTGATCGGCACGCTCGAAAGGGACGACACATGACACTCTCCCGTTCGGCACGTCTGGGGGCTGTCGCCACCGCGGCAGCCTCCTTCCTCGTCATCGCCGCCTCCTCCGCCCCCACCCCCGGCGCCCCCGGCATCGGCGACCCCTACTTCCCCCGGCTGGGCAACGGCGGCTTCGACGCCCGCCACTACGACCTGGACATCGCCTACGCCCCGGACACCGGCCGCCTGGACGGCCGTACGACCCTCACGGCCCGCGCCACCCAGAAGCTCACCTCCTTCGACCTCGACCTCCAGCAGCTGGAGGTCACCGGGGTCCAGGTCGACGGCAGACCCGCGCGGTTCACGCGCGACGGCGACGAGATCACCGTCACCCCGCGCCACCCGCTCCGCGAGGGACGGGACTTCACCGTCTCGGTGACCTACGGCGGCGTACCGCAGCCCCTCGGCGGGCCGATCGTCTTCGGTTCCGACTACGGGTGGATGAAGACCCCCGACGGCGTCTTCGTCGCCTGCGAACCCAACGCCGCCTCCACCTGGTTCCCGTCCAGCGACCACCCCGCCGACAAGGCCACCTACGACATCCGGATCAAGGCTCCCCGGGGGCTCACCGGCGTCTCCAACGGCCGGCTGGTGTCGACGTACGACAAGGGCGGCTCGACGTACACCCACTGGCGGGAGTCCAAGCCGATGGCGACCTACCTCGCCACCGCCACCATCGGGAAGTTCGACGTGCGCACCGGGCGCACGCCCGGCGGCATCCCCGTCTACGTCGCCATCGACCCCGTGCTGAAGAACAGCAACAACGTCGACGTGTACGCCGTCACGGCCGCCGCCACCGACTACTGGTCGCAGGTCTTCGGGCCGTACCCCTTCGAGGAGACCGGCGCGATCGTCGACGACATGCCGGAGGCGGGGTTCTCGCTGGAGGTGCAGAGCAAGCCCGCCTACTCGGCCGTGCGCAACGAGACGACCATCGTGCACGAGCTGGCCCACCAGTGGTTCGGCGACTCGGTGAGCGTGGCGCAGTGGAAGGACATCTGGCTCAACGAGGGCTTCGCCACCTACGCCCAGTGGCTGTGGGCCGAGCACCAGGGCACCCGCACCGCCCACGACTCCTTCCTGGCCGGCTACACCGCCCGCCCGGCCGACTCCGCCTTCTGGCAGATCAAGGTCGCCGACCCGCAGCGGGACACCATGTTCGCCTCCGCCGTCTACCAGCGCGGCGCGATGACGCTCCAGATGCTGCGCGAGCGGATCGGCGACACGGCCTTCTTCAAGCTGCTCCCGGCCTGGACGAGGCTCCACCGGTACGGCAACGCGGACACCGCCGACTTCATCCGCCTCGCCGAGCGCGTCAGCGGGCAGCAGCTCGACGATCTCTTCGACACCTGGCTGTTCACCACAGGGAAGCCCGCCCTGTGAGCCTGGCTTTGTAAGGTTCACGCACTCCGGCAGGTGAGAATGTCAGGGTGCAGCTCCAGCAACTCTTCAGTCCCTCCGTCCAGCACACGCTCGATGTCATCGGCATCTTCGTGTTCGCGATCTCCGGCGCGCTGCTGGCCGTCCGGAAGAACTTCGACGTCTTCGGCATCGCCGTGCTCGCCGAGGTCACCGCGCTGGGCGGGGGGCTGTTCCGCGACCTGGTCATCGGAGCGGTGCCCCCGGCCGCCTTCACGGACCTCGGGTACTTCGTCACGCCGCTGCTCGCCGCGCTCGTCGTCTTCTTCCTGCACCCGCACGTGGAACGCATCCAGGCGGCGGTGCTCGTCTTCGACGCGGCCGGCCTCGGCCTGTTCTGTGTCAGCGGGACGACCAAGGCGTACAGCTACGGCCTCGGCCTGACCGCGTCGGCGACGCTGGGCCTGGCCACCGCCGTGGGCGGCGGCGTGCTGCGGGACGTGCTCGCCAACGAGGTGCCCTCGCTGCTGCGCTGGGACCGCGACCTGTACGCGGTCCCCGCGATCGTCGGCGCCACGATGGTCGTGCTGTGCCTCCGCTACGGCGTGCTCAACCCCCTCACCAGTGGGTTCGCGGTCGTCACGGCTTTCGTGCTGCGCCTGCTCGCGATGCGGTTCCACTGGCGAGCGCCGCGCGCGTGGAACCGCCGGTCGACGGTGACGGAGGAGTAGCGGCCCCGGCGACGGACGTGTCCCGGCCCTTGGCGTGATTCTGGCCCATCTGCAGGGTCAGCCAGCGGAAGACGGTGTCCACCTGCGGACGCCACAGCGCCATGGTGTGACCGCCCGCGCTGCGCGGCAGGAACACCACCCGCACGGTGGTCGGCGCCTTGGCCACGGACTCCAGGGCCCTGCCCGCCTGGTAGCCGTCGCCGGCCTGGCCGGAGAGGTACAGCGCGATCCGGGGCGGCTCGGCGGCCTTCCGCAGCAGCAGGTAGGGGTTGTTCGCGGCGCGCAGCGCGGGGCTCTGGGCGGCGAGGGAGTTGCGTTCGCCGATCGGGTCGTTGTAGCCGGACATGCTCACCGCGGCCCGGTAGCGGTCCGGGTGGGCCACGGCCAGCTTGACCGCGCAGTGCGCGCCCGCCGAGTAGCCGGCCACCGCCCAGCCCTGGGGCGCCGGCTGGGCCCGGAAGTTGTCCGTGACCATCTTCGGCACGTCGATGCTGAGCCAGGTGTCGGCGTTGACCTGGCCCGGGACGTTGGCGCAGCCGGTGTCCACGCCGGCCAGCAGGTTGGTGCGCGGGGCGACCAGGATGAACGGCGCCACCTGGCCGCTGCGCATCAGCGGCAGCAGCTGCTCGTGGGCCTTCATCGCGCCGAACCAGGCCTTGGCGGAGCCGGGGTAGCCCGGCAGCAGTTCCACCACCGGGAACCTGGTGTGGCGGTAGGCCGGTTCGCCGTACTGCGGCGGCAGCCAGACGTACACCTCGGCGTTCACGCCGGAGACCCGGCCCCGGAGCTGGGTGACCCGCACCCCGCCGGCCGCCCGCATGCCGGGCCCGCCGGCGGCCGTGAAGCTCTGTCTCACCTTGGGCAATCGTTTCACCGAGATACCGCCGGTGCCGTCCGGGCCGAGGTCGGCGGCCTGCTGGACGTGGTCGCCGGTGCCGAGCAGGTCGGCCCAGTTGTCGTACAGGTTGTTCTGGTTGTTGACCAGCACGAAGACCAGCGTGACGGCCGTGCCCTGGGCGAACAGCAGCATCAGCACCCGGGCCACGGCACGCAGCGGCCTGGGCCCGCGCATCCGCGACCACAGCGCGAGCGGCAGTATCAGGGCGACCACGGACAGCACGACGGTCAGGTAGAGGAACGGAGTCCCGGTCAGGCTCATGTCCTCATAGAGGGAGTTCGGCGGCCCGGGGTTGTGGACGTGTCGGGACACTTACCGAGAAATTGCCGGAGCCTCACCCGGAGGCCGGATGGCGTCATCCGGCCGTCACGTAAAAAGCTACCGCTTAGTAGTTTCCTGCTGTACCGTTCACCCATGCCAGAAGCAGCTTCCGTCCCCGCCGTACGGGCCCTGATCGGTGACAGCGAGTTCGACCGCGACACCGCGGTCACCCGGCGCGAGCCCGGCGTCTACGACATCGACCTCTCGGCCGGCTGGACCATCATCAGCGCCGTCAACGGCGGCTACCTGCTGGCCGTGCTCGGCCGGGCCCTCGCGGACAGCCTCCCGCACCCGGACCCGTTCACCATCTCCGCGCACTACCTGACCGCCTCCCAGCCGGGTCCCGCGGTCGTGCGCACCGAGACCGTGCGCACCGGCCGGACCCTCTCCACCGGCCAGGCCTCGCTCTTCCAGTACGACGACGAGGGCAACGAGGTCGAACGCATCCGCGTCCTCGCCTCCTACGGCGACCTGGGCGCCCTGCCCGACGACGTCCGTACGACGGCCACCCCGCCCCCGATCCCGCCGCTGGAGCAGTGCTTCGGCCCGGAGGACGGGCCGGCCCCGGTCGACGGCAGCTCCGCCATCACCGAACGGCTGATGCTCAAGCTGGACCCCGCCACCCTCGGCTGGGCGCTCGGCGCGCCCTCCGGCAAGGGCGAGATGCGCGCCTGGTTCGGGCTCGCCGACGGCCGCGACGCCGACCCGCTCTCGCTGCTCCTCGCCGTGGACGCCCTCCCGCCCACCGCCTTCGAACTCGGCCTCAAGGGCTGGGTGCCGACCGTGGAGCTCACCGTCCACGTCCGGCACCGCCCGGCCCCCGGCCCGCTGCGGGTGTCGATCATCACCCGCAACCTGGCCGGCGGCTTCCTGGAGGAGGACGCCGAGGTGTGGGACAGCGCGGACCGCCTGGTCGCCCAGTCCCGCCAGCTCGCCCGGGTCAGGCTCGGCTGAGCGGCTCGCGCCCCAGCCAGGCCGCCAGCCGCCCGTAGGCGTCCGCCCCCGCGGGGGCCTCGCGGCGGCTGTCGAAGGGGGTCTGCTCGTCCCGCGGACGGGAGTCGGGCAGCACCCGGCGGGCGGTGGCGAGCGCGAACTCGGCCAGTTCCGGGTCCAGTTCGTGCGGGTGGCCGACCGCCTCGGAGAGGTCCCAGGTGTGCGTCACGATCTCCATGACGTACCCGGACAGGGCCGCGTGCCCCGGCACCTCGCCCCACGGCACGCGCACCTGGCTCACCATCCGCTCGTCGCTCTCCCAGGCCTTCAGCACGCGGACGCGCACCTCGTCGTAGGCCGCCGCCCAGCCGTCGTCGGCGACGTCCTCGGCGACGGGCTCCACCGCCAGTCCGTCGCCGCCCTCGCCGACCACGGCGATCCGCCGGGTGCCGCCGACCACGTGGCTCAGCAGGCCCCGCACGTCGAACTCGGTACACGGCGTGGGGCCGGCGAGCTGTTCCGGGCGCACCGCCCGGATGAGGGCGGCCGCCTGCTCGGTGGCACGGGTGTAGAAGGGGCGCGGGTCGGTGAAACCGGTGGTGGTCATGGGATGCACCTCTCGTGAGTCGGTGCACCGAGCATCCCCGGATAACCTGACAGAACCCGTCAACATTTGCGCGGGGTCCTGGCGCGGCGGGATCCTTGCGCCGTGAAGTCCGACCGGCTGCTGTCGATCCTGCTGCTCCTGCAGACCCGGGGCCGCGTGCCCGCGCGCGAACTCGCCGACCGGCTGGAGGTGTCGGTGCGCACCGTCTACCGGGACGTCGAAGCCCTGTCCGCCGCCGGGGTCCCGGTGTACGCCGAGCGCGGCCGGCGCGGCGGCATCGCCCTCCTCCCCGGCTTCCGCACCGACGTCACCGGGCTGACCGCCGACGAGTCCCGGGCCCTGTTCGTGCTGGCCGCCCAGGGCGCCCATGCCGCGCTCGGCCTGGACGCGGCCCTCGGCTCCGCGCTGCGCAAGGTGATGGCCGCGCTCCCGGCGCCGCACCGGCCCGCCGCCGAGGTGACCAGCCGGCGCGTCCTGGTGGACGCCACCCGCTGGATGAGCGGCCCGCGGCAGGCCGCCGACCTGGAGGTGCTCCAGGGCGCGGTGTTCTCCGACCGGCGCCTGCGGCTGCGCTACCGGCACAGCGGGGAGCGGGAGCCGCGGACGTACACCGTGGATCCGTACGGCCTCGTCGCCAAGGCCGGGGTCTGGTACCTGGTCGCCGACCGGCGCGGCCGGCCGCAGCTGTTCCGCGCCGACCGGGTGCGCTCGGCCCGGCTGCTGGACGAGCCCGTACGGCGCCGGCCCGGCGTCGAACTCGCCGACGCCTGGGAGGCGCTGCGCCGGCAGGTGGAGGAGCGGGAGGACGCCGTCGAGGTCACCGTGCGAGTACGGCGCGACCGGCTCGACCTGTTCCGGCGCATGGCCGCCGCACAGCTGACGGCGGTGTCCGACGACGACGGCACGGGCGAGTGGGCCACCGCGCGGCTGGCCTACCCGGTGCTGCGCGCCGTACGCCAACTCCTCGGATTCTCCGACCAGGTGGAGGTCCTGGACCCGCCCGAGGCCCGCGCCGAGCTGCTGGCGGGCGCGCGCTCGGTCACGGCGCTGTACGAGGGGTCCCGGCCCGGGAACTGACAGCCGGCGGACGGCGCGGGCTCAAGTGCCGCCCGGGCGGGGTGGGTTGAGTGCGCCTTCAGGACTTTCCCCTCCCCGCCGGAGCCGACTCTCATGAAGCGTGCCGTCTCGTCCCCGTCGCCGTCCTGCCGGCGCTGTCCCCGCTGCCGGCCGCGTGCGGCTCGGGCGTCTCCTCCTCGTCCGGCTCGTCCGGCGGCGACTCCGGGGCCCGGCAGGGCTGCCGGGTGCCGTCCGGGATGCCGACGGGCGGCGCGCCGGGCCGGCGGCCGAGCGGTGCGCCGTCCGGGGTGCCCCCGGGGGCGTCCACGGGGAAGCCGAGCGGGGTGGCGACCGGTACGCCGAGCGGGGTGCCCTCGGGCCTGCCCGGCGGTGCGCCCGGCGGTCAGGGCGGGCCCGGCGGGGGTCGGGGCGGTGGCTACGGCGGTCCCGGGGGCGGGCAGCCGGGGCAGGCCGGGGGAGCGGCCCGGCAGGGCTGACCGGGGTCAGTCCCGCCAGTGGCTGCGGCCGATGCTGATGAGCCGCAGCTGGCGGGTGGCGAGCTGCGTCACCCGCTCCCGCTCCTCCTCCGGGGCCTCCAGCGTCTCCAGGAACAGGGAGGCGGTGATGAGCATCTGGTCGACGTAGAGGTGCGCGAGCATCAGCAGGTCGTCGTCGCTCCAGCCCGCCGCCTCCGGGTCCTTGGCCAGCTCGGCCTTCACCTCCTCGGCGAACCGCACCAGTTGGGCCCGGATGGCCTCGCGCACCGGCTGCACCCCGCCGTGCCGCTCGCGGGCGATGAAGCGGACGTGCGCGGGGTAGGCCTCCACGTGTCGGGCGATCAGCTCGACGGCACGGGTGATGCGTTCCTCGCTGTCGCCCGTGGTGGACACCGTCGTCCGCACCATCGGGTGCAGGCTGCCCAGCGCCTCGTCGACCAGGGCGACCCCGAGGTCGGCGGTCGAGCGGAAGTGCCGGTAGAAGGCGGTCGGGGCGACGCCGACGGCCCGGGTGACCTCGCGCAGGCCCAGGCTGCTCAGGCTCTGCTCCTCCAGCAGGGCGAGGGCAGCGTCGAGGAACGCCTGCCGGGTCTTCTGCTTCTGGGCCTGCCGGATGCCGAGGGTGTGACTCATGTCATCCAGTTAACAACTGTTCTCTGGAATTGAAAAGCCGTCGGGGAGCGCTAGACTCGAAGTCAGTGAACAATTGTTACTACAACTGTTCACCGAAACTTTACACCGGCTGAACACGAGGCATCCCGGAGGGGGGATTCCATCCCATGCTGTTCCTCGTCGCCGCGCTCATGCTGCTCGGAGTCGTGCTGGGCACCGTCGCCCACGCGCCGCTGGGCGTCACCGTCGTCCTGGCCGCCATCATCGCCGTCTGGCTCGGCGTGTTCGCACTCCGCGAGCGCCACGGGCGCCGCCGCACCTCGGCCAACTGACCACCGGATTGGACCTCAGGAGCTGAGCACCATGCACCTCACCGCACCGGCCCCCGGCCGCACCGACACCCGCCCGCGTGGGCGCGACGCCGACGGCATGGCCGTCGCGTCCTTCATCCTCGGCCTCCTCGGCCTGCTCGTCCTCAACGTCTTCCTCGGCCCGGTCGCCATCGTGCTGGCCGCGGCCGCCCTCTGGCGCGGCACCGCCCGCCGCGGCCGCGCCTACCTGGGCCTCGCCCTCGGACTCGCCGACCTGGCGGTCCTGGTGACGGCGATGGAGATCTCGGGGACGGTGTCCTGGAGCCTGTGACGGCCGAACGCCCCGCGGACGACGGGGCGGCCGCCACCCGGCCCGGGTGCGGCCGGCGCAGGGCGCCCAGGGCCAACCGCTGGGACCCGGCGCCGTAGAATCGGCCTCACCATGGCATACCTCGACCACGCCGCGACCACCCCGATGCTCCCGGAGGCGGCAGAGGCGCTCACCGCCCAGCTGAGCATCACGGGCAACGCCTCCTCCCTCCACGCATCCGGCCGGCAGGCCCGCCGTACGGTCGAGGAATCCCGCGAGACCCTCGCCGAAGCGCTCGGCGCCCGCCCCAGCGAGGTGGTCTTCACCTCGGGCGGCACCGAGGCCGACAACCTGGCCGTCAAGGGCCTGTACTGGTCGCGCGTCGCCGCCGACCCGACCCGCACCCGCGTCCTGGCCAGCCCCGTCGAGCACCACGCCGTCCTCGACGCCGTGCACTGGCTCGGCGAGCACGAGGGCGCCACCGTCGAGTAC
The DNA here is from genome assembly GCF_040645015.1 of Streptomyces sp. NPDC046881. NCBI lineage: Bacteria > Bacillati > Actinomycetota > Actinomycetes > Kitasatosporales > Streptomycetaceae > Streptomyces > Streptomyces sp. NPDC046881. The sequence continues at coordinate 21,885 of NZ_JBEYXJ010000002.1, forward strand.
CTCCCCGTCGACTCCCACGGCCGCGTCCACCCCGAGGCACTGCGCGAGGCCATCGCCCGCAACCCCGACGACGTCGCCCTGGCCACCGTGATGTGGGCCAACAACGAGATCGGCACCATCATGCCGATCCGTGAACTCGCCGACGTCGCCGGCGAGTTCGGCGTCCCGCTGCACGCCGACGCGGTCCAGGCCTTCGGTCAGGTCCCGGTCGACTTCGAGGCCTCGCGCCTCGCCGCGATGACCGTCTCCGGTCACAAGATCGGCGGCCCCTACGGCATCGGCGCGCTCATCCTCGGCCGCGAGCACACCCCCGTGCCCGTCCTGCACGGCGGCGGCCAGGAGCGGCACGTGCGCTCCGGCACGCTCGACGTCCCGGCCGTCGCCTCCTTCGCCGTCGCCGGCCGGCTCGCCGCCGAGCAGCGCGCGTGGTTCGCCCGGGAGATCGGCGCCCTGCGCGACCAGCTGGTCGACGCCGTGCGCGGCGCCGTGCCCGACGCGATCCTCGGCGGCGACCCGGCACCCGGTGGCCGGCTCCCGGCCAACGCGCACTTCACCTTCCCCGGCTGCGAGGGCGACTCCCTGCTGCTCCTGCTGGACGCCCAGGGCATCGAGTGCTCCACCGGTTCGGCCTGCACCGCGGGCGTCGCCCAGCCCAGCCACGTCCTCCTCGCCACCGGCACCGACCCGGACCTGGCCCGGGGCACCCTGCGCTTCTCCCTCGGCCACACCTCCACCGAGGCGGACGTCGAGGCCGTCGCGAAGGCGATCGGCCCCGCGGTGGAACGCGCCCGGGCGGCCGGGCTCACCTAGGGCCTGTCGTCCGGATCGCGCCGGGCGCGCTCGGCGCGGACCAGGCGGAGGTACCGCTCCCAGTCCCAGAACCGCCCCGGGTCCGTGTGGTCCGTGCCCGGCACCTCCACGTGCCCGATGATGTGCTCCCGGTCCGCGGGTATGCCGTACCGCCCGCATATCGCCGCCGTCAGCCGGGCCGAGGCCGCGTACATGGCGTCCGTGAAGGAGGAGGCGTCCTCCACGAAGCCCTCGTGCTCGATGCCGACACTGCGTTCGTTGTACTCGCGGTTGCCCGCGTGGAAGGCGACGTCCAGCTCGCGGATCAACTGCGTGACCCGCCCGTCCTTGCGCACGATGTAGTGCGCCGCGGCGCCGTGCGCGGGGTCCTGGAACACCTTCACCGCCGAGGCGTAACCGCCCTGGGTGACATGGACGACCACCCGGTCCACCCGGTAGTCGGCCGGCCGGTCCGCCCGCCGGTAGTTCGCCGCCGAGGCCGCCACCCAGCGCGCGCCCCGGAAGTCCACCGCGCCCGCCACCCGCGGCTTGTCCACCCCGGGCAGCCGCCACCACAGCCGGGACAGCTCCTCGCGGGCCAGCACCGCCGTGCCCACGGCCGCCGCGGCCCCGCCGACGAGCAGCGCCCGCCGGCCCAGCCGCCCGTCCCCGTCGCCGGCCGCCGCCCCCGTGCCCGTCCCAGTCGTCGCCCCCATGTGATCGTCAACGGATATCCGGCCGACCAGGTTCCCGCGCCCCCGTACTCTGGAAGGGTTATGACTGACACCCCGCAGCGCACCCGCCCCCTCCGCGTCCTCGCCGCCATGTCCGGCGGAGTGGACTCCGCCGTCGCCGCCGCGCGGGCGGCGGAAGCCGGCCACGACGTCACCGGCGTGCACCTCGCGCTCTCCGCGAACCCGCAGTCGTTCCGCACCGGGGCGCGGGGCTGTTGCACCATCGAGGACTCGCGCGACGCCCGGCGCGCGGCCGACGTCATCGGCATCCCCTTCTACGTCTGGGACCTCGCCGACCGCTTCCGCGAGGACGTCGTCGAGGACTTCGTCGCCGAGTACGAGGCCGGCCGCACCCCGAACCCGTGCCTGCGCTGCAACGAGAAGATCAAGTTCGCCGCGCTGCTGGACAAGGCGCTGGCCCTCGGCTTCGACGCCGTCTGCACCGGTCACTACGCCCAGGTGATCGTGAACGAGGACGGCTCCCGCGAGCTGCACCGCGCCTCCGACATGGCGAAGGACCAGTCGTACGTGCTCGGCGTGCTGGACGACAAGCAGCTCGCGCACGCGATGTTCCCGCTCGGCGACACGGTCACCACCAAGGAGGAGATCCGCGCGGAGGCCGAGCGCCGGGGCCTGGCGGTGGCCAAGAAGCCCGACTCGCACGACATCTGCTTCATCGCCGACGGCGACACCCAGGGCTTCCTGGCCCGGCGGCTCGGCAGGGCCGAGGGCGACATCGTGGACGAGGCCGGCACCAAGCTGGGCACCCACGACGGGGCCTACGGCTTCACCATCGGCCAGCGCAAGGGCCTGCGGATCGGCACCCCGGCCCCGGACGGCAAGCCGCGCTACGTCCTGGACATCTCCCCGGTCACCAACACGGTCACCGTCGGCCCGGCCGCCGCCCTCGACGTCACCGCCCTCACCGCGATCAGGCCCCGCTGGTGCGGCGCCGCCCCCACCGGCCCCGGCACCTACACCGCCCAGCTGCGCGCGCACGGCGGCGAGACCGAGGTGACCGCCGAGCCGGTCGACGGCGAGCTGCGGGTGACCTTCGCCGAGCCGGTCCGCGGGGTCGCCCCCGGCCAGGCGATCGTGCTGTACGACGGCACGCGCGTGGTGGGCTCGGCGACGATCGCGTCCACCACGCGCGCGGCGGCCGCGGCGGTCTGAGCCGGTCCGCCGCCCCTACCCGGCGACGTACTCCGCCAGCACCGGCCCCAGCACGTCCGGCTCCACCATGTGGGTCTGGCCCGGCAGGATCCGGTACGTGCCCTGGGGCACGGCCTCCGCGACCGCCTGGCTCGCCCGGTGCATCCACTCCGGGCTCGCGCCGCCCGCGACCGCGAGGACGGGGACGGAGATCCCGGCCAGCCGCGCGCGGGGGAGCAGGCCGTCGCCCATCACCGCGTCGTCGTAGGCGAGGCTGGGGGCGACGGCCTCCATGCCGGCCCACATCGGGGAGTGGCGGGCGCGCTGGATCATCTCCTCGCCGAGGCCCGTCAGGCGCAGGAACAGCTCCACCGCGTCCCCGCGCCGGCCCTCGGCGAGCGCCTTGTTCAGCTGCTCCTTGTAGGTGGCCTCCCGCGTGGCGCCGTCCGCCAGGTGGTCGACGTACGGCACCTCGTACACCGCCGCCCGGCGCACCGGCAGCCCGCCGGCCGCCGCGTGCAGCACCAGCGCGCCGCCCGAGGAGACCCCGAAGAGCGCCGCGTCGCCACCCACCGCGTCGAGCAGCGCGGCCAGGTCCTCGACCTCGCGGTCGACCGCGTACGGCGGCGTGTCACCGCTCTCGCCGCGGCCCCGGCGGTCGTAGACGACGGCCGTGCAGCGCTCCGCGAGCCGCTCGGCCAGGGGCAGCACGGTACCGCCGGTGGACATCGCGCCGCTCACCAGGATCACCGTGGGCCCCTGGCCGGTCACGTGGTACGCGAGGGGGGTCCCGTCGCGCGAAGTCGTCTTCTTGTCCATGCCCGTGCAGACTGCCGTACGACACGGGACTCACCGGTCATGACACGTCGGTGTCGTAGAAGCAGTAGTGGTCCTTGATCTCCGCCACGTCCGGCTTGGGGTCCGGGTACGCCCAGACGAGGTCGGGAGCGTCCGGCAGCGACCAGTAGGACGCCGTGCCCTTGAAGGGGCAGACGGTGTGCGTGTCGGAGGGCGTCAGCAGGTCGAGGCGGACGTCCGCGGCGGGGATGTAGTACCGCACCGGACAGCCCGTCTCGCGCAGCTCCAGGGCGCGGTCGGACTCGGCGAGCACCTGGTCGCCGCGCACCGCGCGTACGTGCCGGTCGCTCTTCTCGATCGTGATCGTGTGTCCTCGGCTCATACCCGTACAGCGCCCGGAGGGGCCGTGCTTCTTCCCGCCCGGGCCGGGGACCGTACGGTGGAGGGCATGAACATCTGTGTCTTCCTGTCCGCCGCCGACCTCGACGAGCGGTACACGCGCCCCGCGCGCGAGTTCGCCGAACGGATCGGCAAGGCCGGCCACACCCTCGTCTGGGGCGGCTCCGACGTCGGGCTGATGAAGGTGGTCGCCGACGGCGTGCAGGAGGCGGGCGGCAGGCTGCTGGGCGTCTCCGTGGAGTTCCTCGCGAACAAGGCGCGCCCCGGCGCCGACGAGATGATCGTCGCGGCCGACCTCGCCGAACGCAAGAAGCTGCTGCTGGAGCAGGCCGACGCCGTGGTGATCATGGTGGGCGGCACCGGCACGCTGGACGAGGCCACCGAGATCCTGGAGCTGAAGAAGCACGGCCGCACCGAGAAGCCGGTCGTGCTGCTGAACACCGCGGGCTTCTACGACGGCCTGCGCGAGCAGTTCCGCCGCATGGAGGCCGAGGGCTTCCTGCCCCGCCCGCTGGCCGAGCTGGTCTTCTTCGCCGACGAGCCGGCCGGGGCGCTGGCCTACCTGGAGGAGCAGGCCGGGCACCACTGATGCGAGCATGGCAGGCATGGCTACTCATGTGATCACCGGGGCCGGTTCCGGCATCGGCGCGGCCGTCGCCCGCCGGCTGCACGCGCGCGGGGACGAACTCGTGCTGCACGCGCGCGACGCGGGCCGCGCGAAGGAGCTGGCGGCCGAGTTCCCCGGCGCGCGCACCCTGGTCGGCGACCTGGCGGACCCGGACCGGCTGTCCTGGGCGTTCTCGCACCAGACGCTCCCGGACCGGGTGGACTCCCTGCTGCACATCGCCGGCGTCGTCGACCTCGGTGACGTCGGCGACCTCACCCCGAAGGCCTGGCGCCACCAGCTCAACGTCAACCTGGTCGCGCCCGCCGAGCTGACCCGGCACTTCCTGCCGCAGCTGAGGGCGGCCCGCGGCCACGTGGTCTTCGTCAACTCCGGTGCCGGTCTGAACGCCCACGCCGGCTGGTCCGCGTACGCCGCCTCCAAGCACGGCCTGAAGGCCCTCGCCGACGCCCTGCGCCAGGAGGAGCACGCCGCCGGCGTCCGCGTCACCTCCGTCTACCCCGGCCGCACCGCGAGCCCCATGCAGGCCAAGGTCCACCAGCAGGAGGGCAAGGAGTACGACGCCTCCAAGTGGATCGACCCCGAGTCGGTCGCCACGACGGTCCTGATGGCCCTGGACCTGCCGCGGGACGCGGAGGTCAACGACCTGACGGTACGGCCCGGGCGGTGACCGGCGAGGCCGGGATCCGGGCCTGGCCGGCGCAGGTCTGGCCCCGGACCGAGGCCGCCTCGTCCTCGCGGGCGGTGACGTGCGCGTCCCGCTCGCCGGCCGGCCGGTCCTCGGCGAGGTCTTCGACGACGCCGGCCTCGCGGAGCTGCGCGGCCTCGCGACCGAGGGCGAGTTCACCGGCGACATCTGCCGCTGCCCGGGCAGCCTGACGGTGGCCCTGCTGGACGCGCGAGGCGCCGTCGCGGCCGCCGCCGGCCTGCACGGCGGCACGGACCTCGCCTGGGAGCGGGGCCGTTTCCGCAACAACCTCGCGGTCGCCGATCCGCAGGGGCCGTGTGCCTTCCTGCGCCGGCACGGCGCCCACTGGTTGTGAGTCCGCCGGCCGGCCTACGTACCCTGCCGGGGTGAGCGAAAACAGCCAGATCAGGTTCCCGGGAGCCACCGGCGTGGGCTCCCTGCCCGGCGGGGACACGCGGGAAGCCGCCAAGACCGTCACCGGCAGCTTCGAGGACTTCCCCTTCCTCCCGGAGCTGCCCGCGCGCGGCCCCGGGGCCGACATGATCGGCCGGACCGCCGGGATGCTGGTCGAGCTGTACGCGCGCGTGGAGCCCAGCGGCTGGCGGATCGGGGACCGGCCGGGCCGGGACACCAGGCGGGCGCGCTCCTGGCTGGGCGAGGACCTCGACGCCCTGGAGGAGTTCACGCAGGGCTACGAGGGCGACCTGAAGGTGCAGGCGGTCGGGCCGTGGACGCTGGCCGCCGCCCTGGAGCTGAAGAACGGCGAGGCCGCGCTGTCGGACCCCGGCGCCTGCCGTGACCTCGCCGCCTCGCTCGCCGAGGGGCTGCGGCTGCACCTCGACGAGGTGCGGCGCCGCGTCCCGGGCGCCCGGATCGTCCTCCAGCTCGACGAGCCCTCCCTCACCGCCGTCCTGCGCGGCCGGGTCCGTACCGCGAGCGGCTACCGCACCCACCGCGCCGTGGACCGGCAGGTCGTGGAGGCCACGCTCCGGGACGTCGTCGGCACGCACGGCGGCCCCGTGGTGGTGCACTCCTGCGCCCCGGACGTGCCCTTCGCGCTGCTGCGGCGGGCCGGCGCGGCGGCCGTCTCCTTCGACTTCGCCCTTCTCACCGAGCGTGACGACGAGGCGATCGGCGAGGCCGTAGAAGGCGGCACGCGCCTGTTCGCCGGTGTCGTGCCGGGCACGGACGTCCCGTTGTCAGACCCTGCCGGTAGCGTCATGGGTGTCAGGACGCTGTGGCGCAGGCTGGGGCTGCATCCGGGGCTGCTCGCGGAGGCGGTCACGGTGACCCCGGCATGCGGTCTCGCGGGCGCTTCACCCGCCTACGCACGCCAGGTGCTCGCCCACTGCGTCCGGGCGGCGAGATCCCTCGCGGACAACCCAGAGTAACGGGAGGACAACACGGTGGCCGGCGACAAGCAGCAGGCGGAGACGGCAGTGCCCGCCGAGGCACGTGACAAGCACGCGCAGCTCGCTGAGCAGATCGAGGAGCACCGCTTCCGGTACTACGTGAAGGACGCTCCCGTCATCAGCGACGCGGAGTTCGACCAGCTCCTGAAGTCCCTGGAGGCCCTGGAGGAGCGGTACCCGGAGCTGCGCACCCCGGACTCGCCCACCCAGAAGGTCGCGGGGTCGTACGAGACGGAGTTCACCGCGGTCGAGCACCGCCAGCGGATGCTCTCGCTCGACAACACGTTCAACGACGACGAGCTGGCCGCCTGGGCCGAGCGCATCGCGCGCGAACTCGGCGACCAGACGTACCACTTCCTGTGCGAGCTCAAGGTCGACGGCCTCGCCGTCAACCTCACGTACGAGAAGGGCCGGCTCACGCGCGCGGCCACCCGTGGCGACGGCCGCACCGGCGAGGACATCACGCCGAACGTCCGGACGATCGCGGAGATCCCCGACCGCCTCGGCGGCGGCGAGGTGCCCGACCTGGTGGAGATCCGCGGCGAGGTCTACTTCCCGATGGAGAAGTTCCTCGAACTCAACGAACGCCTGGTCGCGGCCGGCGACAAGCCCTTCGCCAACCCCCGCAACGCCGCCGCCGGTTCGCTGCGCCAGAAGGACCCGCGCGTCACCGCCACCCGGCCGCTGCACATGGTCGTCCACGGCATCGGCGCCCTGGAGGGCTACTCGGGCATGACCCGGCTCTCCCAGGCCTACGACCTGCTGAAGACCTGGGGCCTGCCCACTTCCCCGCACAACCGGGTGGTCGACGACCTCGACGGCGTACGGAAGTTCATCGCCCACTACGGCGAGAACCGCCACTCCGTCGAGCACGAGATCGACGGTGTCGTGGTCAAGCTGGACGAGATCCGCCTCCAGGGACGGCTCGGCTCCACCGCGCGTGCCCCGCGCTGGGCGATCGCGTACAAGTACGCGCCGGAAGAGGTCAACACCAAGCTGATCGACATCAAGGTGGGCGTCGGCCGCACCGGCCGTGTCACGCCGTACGCCCAGGTCGAGCCGGTCACGGTCGCCGGCAGCGAGGTCGAGTTCGCCACCCTGCACAACCAGGAGGTCGTCAAGGCCAAGGGCGTGCTCATCGGCGACACGGTCGTGCTCCGCAAGGCCGGTGACGTCATCCCGGAGATCCTCGGCCCGGTGGTCGACCTCAGGGACGGCACCGAGCGGGAGTTCGTGATGCCGGGCGAGTGCCCCGAGTGCGGCACCCCGCTGCGGCCCATGAAGGAGGGCGACATCGACCTCCGCTGCCCCAACGCCCGCACCTGCCCGGCCCAGTTGCGCGAGCGGGTCTCCTACCTCGCGGGCCGGGAGTGCCTGGACATCGAGCACTTCGGCGAGGTGGCCGCCGCCGCGCTCACCCGGCCGCTGGAGCCGGCCGAGCCGCCCCTGGTGGACGAGGGCGACCTGTTCGACCTGACGGTGGAGAAACTGCTGCCGATCAAGGCCTATGTCCTCGACCCGGCCAGCGGTCTGCCCAAGCGCGACCCGAAGACCGGCGAGGAGAAGGTCGTCACCGTCTTCGCCAACCAGAAGGGCGAGCCGAAGAAGAACACCCTCGCCCTGCTGGCGAACATCGAGGCGGCCAAGTCCCGTCCGCTCGCCCGGTTCCTGAACGGGCTGTCGATCCGGCACGTGGGCCCGGTCGCCGCGCAGGCCCTCGCGCGCGAGTTCCGCTCCGTCGACCGCATCGAACAGGCGACCGAGGCGGAGCTGGCGGCCACCGACGGCGTCGGTCCCATCATCGCCGCCGCGCTCAAGGAGTGGTTCGCCGAGGACTGGCACCGCGAGATCGTCCGCAAGTGGAAGGCCGCGGGGGTCCCGCTGGAGGAGCAGTCCACCGGCGAGGACGAGGGGCCGCGTCCGCTGGAGGGGCTCACGGTCGTCGTCACCGGCACGCTGGAGAACTTCACCCGGGACGGCGCCAAGGAGGCGCTGCAGAGCCGGGGTGCGAAGGTGACCGGTTCGGTGTCGAAGAAGACCTCGTTCGTCGTAGTGGGTGACAACCCCGGATCGAAGTACGACAAGGCCATGCAGCTGAAGGTTCCCGTTCTGAACGAGGACGGTTTCGCCGTCCTCTTGGAACAGGGCCCCGACGCGGCGGCCGAAGTCGCGCTTCCGACCGGGGAGTAGCGGTTGAAGGCCACCCGATCGGCGCATATCAGATGCATACGGGTGGCCCGGGCGCATTCGGGCAACCGTCGGAGACCGCTGCCCGTGGAAGCCTTCCGCGGCCTACTGTTGAGGTGTGCGCCTGTCGTGCCCGGCTCCGGCCGGGGCATCTCCGTGCCCTCCAGGGGCGCGGGGAAGGTTTCTTCGGCGCGGAGCTGCTGATGGTTGTCGGGCATCGGGCCGCGTGGCGTGGGCACCGCCGGCTGTGAGAGGGACGGGAATGGAACCGACCGAGAGCGCCGCCCCTGACTCACGGCTGCGTCTGCGCCGCCGCGCGGTCGCATGGCGTGGGTACCGGTGGACCGGCCGGACCGACGGGCGTACCGGCGGACAGCCGCGCCCCGCCGGACCGGGCGCCGCCGCCGAGGCCCACGCGCCCCTGCCGGCCCTCGAACCCGCCCCGGCCCTGTCGGGCGCCGACACCGAACGGCACCCCTCCTGGCCGGCGCTGCCCGGGGCCCTCGTGGCCGCCGCGGGCTTCGCCCTGGGCGCCGGCTTCTACCGCGCCTACGTCGGCCACCACGCCCTCTTCCCCGGCGGCACGGTCGGCTGGTCGCTGGCCCTGCTGACCGGCGTCATCGTCGGCCACCTCGTCATGCTGGGCCGCGCCCGCTGGTGGGGCGGCACCGGATCGGGCGCCGCCCTCACCCTCGCCGTGCTGCTGCTGTACGGCTGGGTGCCGGCCGGCCTGGTCAGCCTCACCGTCGTCGTGCTGGTCGGCGTCGCCCGCCGGCACCGCTGGCGGCAGGGCGTGCTGCACGGCGCGGTGGACGTCCTCGGCATCGGTGCCGGCGCCCTGCTGCTGGGCGCGTTCGGCCGGGTCCCGAGCGTGGAGGCGCCCTGGCGGCCCGGGACCTGGAGCATCGCCACCGCCCCGCAGGTCGTCCTGGTCGCCGTCGCCTACCTCGCCGTCAGCCGCGGCCTGCTGTGGTACCTGCACGCCCCGCGCGGCGGCGGGGTGCCCACCGTCGCCCGCACCGCCCTGGTCAGACAGGGTCTGGTCGCCGTGGCGCTGCTGGGCATCGCGCCCCTGCTGTGCGTCGTCGCCGACGCCCAGCCGATCCTGCTCCCGCTCTTCGCCATCCCGCTCATCGCCCTGGACTCCACGCTGTGGATGGCCCGCGCCCGCGCCGAGGAGCAGCTGCGCGACCCGCTGACCGGGCTGCCCAACCGGCAGTGGCTGCTGGAGCGGATCTGGACGGCCCTGGACGACGCCGAGCGCATCGGCGCCCGCGCCGCGCTCATGCTGATCGACCTCGACCGTTTCCGCTCGGTCAACGACACACTCGGTCATCTGGCCGGCGACCGGCTGCTGCTCCAGATAGCCGACCGGCTGCGGCTCGCCCTGCCGCGCGGCGCCGAGGCCGCCCGGCTCGGCGGCGACGAGTTCGCCGTCTTACTGCCCGTCGCCGACTCCACCACGTCGGCCACCCGGGTCGCCCGCGGCCTGGTCACCGCCCTCAGCTCCCCGCTCGACCTCGACGGCCTCACCCTCGTCCTGGAGGCCAGCGCCGGCGTCGCCGTCTTCCCCGACCACGCCCTCGACGCCGAGGGGCTGCTGCGCCGCGCCGACGTCGCGATGTACCAGGCGAAGCGGGACCGCACCGGTGTCGAGGTCTACGAGTCCAAGCGCGACTCCAACACCCCGGACCGCCTCGGCCTGCTGGGCGACCTGCGCCGGGCGCTGGACGCGCACGAGGTGCAGCTCCACTACCAGCCCAAGGTCCGCTTCGACGGGCAGGTCGCCGGACTGGAGGCGCTGGTGCGCTGGGTGCATCCCGAGCGTGGCAAGGTGCCGCCGGACGAGTTCATAGCGATAGCCGAGTCCTCCGGGCTGATGCCCCACCTCACCGAGTACGTGCTGGAGACCGCGCTAGGCCAGGTCGCCCGGTGGCGCGCACAGGGCCTGCGGGTGCCCGTCGCCGTCAACGTCTCCCCGCGCGACGTCCACACCCCGGGATTCGCCGGATCGGTCGCCGCGCGCCTCGCCCGGCACGGGGTCCCCGCCGGAGCGCTCCAGCTGGAGATAACGGAACACGTCCTGCTGGAGGACCCGCAGCGGGCCGCCGACACCCTCGCCGGACTCACCGGCCACGGCGTGAAGATGTCCCTGGACGACTTCGGCACCGGCTACTCCTCCCTGGTGCACCTGCGGCGGCTGCCGGTCAGCGAGCTGAAGATCGACCGCTCCTTCGTCGCCCGGCTGGCCGTCGACGCCCAGGACGCCGAGATCGTGCGCTGCACCGTCGACCTCGCCCACTCGCTGGGCCTCCTCGTCGTCGCCGAGGGCGTGGAGGACGACGAGACCTGGGAGCGGCTGCGCGATCTGGGGTGCGACGCGGTGCAGGGCTGGCTGGTGGCCGCCGCGATGCCTCCGGAGGAGGCGACCGCGTGGCTGCTGGCCCGCGGTTCCCGCGGGTGGCAGCGCCCGCCCGCCGCATTGCCGGCCGCCGAGTAGTCCCCCCGCCCGGGTGCACCGGTCCCGCGCGATCCCTGCGCCGTCTGCGGTCGCGTGCCTCAGGCCCCGGCGAAGTGGCCGATCAGCAGCGCCAGGCGCGTCTCGTGTGCGGGTTCCGGCAGTCTGCCGCTCCGCATCAGCGTCACCAGGCCGTGCAGCCCCGCCCAGAACGTCTCCGTCAGCAGCCCGGGGTCGTCGCCCTCGGCCGCGATCGGCTCCACCGCGAGGCGCAGCTCGGTGAAGGCGTCCCACAGCGGTGCCGGAGCCTCCTCCGTGGCGAACGGAAGGTCCACCCGCAGGGTGAACATCACGTCGTAGAGGGCGGGCCGGCGCCTGCCGAAGGACGTGTACGTCCGCGCCACCGCCGCCAGCGCCTCCCGCGTGCCGTGCGCCGCCGTGCGGGCCTGCCGCAGCTCCGCCGCGAGGTCGGCGCATCCCTGCACCGCGACCGCCGCCATGATCGCGTCCTTGCCCTTGAAGTGGCTGTAGAGGACCGGCTGGCTGTACTCGATCTCGGCGGCCAGCCGGCGGGTGGTCACCGCGTCCCAGCCCTCGGCCTCCGCCAGTTCCCGGGCGGCCGTGACGATCAGCCGCTCGCGTTCCGCTCGTTCGCGCTCCCGGCGCGTCTGGATCGACATGGCCGTGATTCTAGCAGCGCTAGCCATTCTGTCATCGCTCTGCTAGCTTCGCTCTCGTCCCTAGCGCTGCTAGCGAGGAGAGATGGCATGACCGTCACCGCGTACACCCTGGCCGCCCTGCTCGACCTGTTCTGCGTGTTCCTCTGGTTCCGGTTCTGGTTCCAGCCGGGCCCGGCGGCGGCCGGCTACGGCGTCCCGGCCGACCCGCGCGGCGACGCCCGCGCCTACCTGTCGGTCAAGGGACTCCGGGACGGCGCCCTCGGACTGGTGGGCCTGGCCCTGCTCGCCTTCGCCGGAGCCCGCGCCGAGGCCTGGTTCATGGTCTGCGTGGCCGTCGTGCCGTTCACGGACACGCTGATAGTCCTGCGCAACGGCGGCACGAAAGCCGTCGCCTTCGGGATCCACTTCGCCACCGCGATCGTGGTACTGATCAGTGCCGGACTGCTCTTCGCGGTCTGACCGCCCCGCACCGCGTCACACAAAGGGGGATGCCACCATGTCGCTGTTCGTGCCCAGGTTCGACGAGACCGTGCTGGTCCGGGACGCCGAGGCCGAGGTCCTCGGCGGTGCCCCCGTCGGCGTGCGGCTGCTGGCCGACAGCAGTGCCAGCGGCGGCGCGCTGTCCACCGTGCGCGTCACGCTCGCGGAGGGCGCCGACGGCGCCCGGCCGCACGTGCACCACAACTCGGCCGAGATGTTCTACCTGCTCGACGGCGAGGCCGAGGTCCTCTCCGGCGACGATGTCGTGACCGCCGGGCGCGGTGACCTGATCATCGTCCCGCCGGACCGCCCCCACGCCTTCGCCGCCGCCCCCGGCAGCACCGCCGACCTGCTCATCGTCATCGCCCCGGGCGTCGAGCGCTTCGAGTACTTCCGCCACCTCCAGCGCATCCGCCTCGGCGAGGCCACCCCGGAGAGCCTGCTGGAGGTCCAGGAGCTGTACGACAACCACTTCCTGAGGAGCCTCGCCTGGGACGGCCGGCACCGGTGAGGCCGGGGCCGGGGCAAACCGTTTCACGGGCATGGTGCCCCGCCCCATAGGATTGGGGCTAGTCGTCCCATTCCCGTCTGTCGCGCGACGCCTGGCACGCACGCTCGCCGCGTTGCCGAATCGTCCACGTGGCTCCGCCACGAGGACGCTCCGGCGCCTTGCGATCGCACGCACCAGACGCCGCGCGACCCGCCCTTCGGGCGGACGACGGGAATGGGACGACTAGCCCCCGGCCCAAACCACACACACTCACCCCAGAGGATCGCTGCATGCCTGGCATCACGCGCGAGGAGGTCGCCCACCTCGCCCGGCTGGCGCGTCTGGAGCTGAAGCCCGAAGAGCTTGAACACTTCGCCGGCCAGCTGGACGACATCATCGGCGCGGTGGCCCGCGTCAGCGAGGTCGCCGACCAAGACGTACCGCCGACCTCGCACCCGCTCCCGCTGACGAACGTCATGCGGCCGGACGAGATCCGTCCCTCGCTCACCCCCGAGCAGGCGCTCTCCGGCGCCCCGGCCCAGGAGCAGCAGCGTTTCAAGGTGCCGCAGATCCTGGGGGAGGAGTGACCGCCATGACGGACAACGCCATCATCAAGCTCACCGCGGCCGAGACCGCCGCGAAGATCGCCTCCGGCGAACTGACGGCGGTCGAGGTCGCCGAGGCCCACCTCGCGCGGATCGAGGCGGTGGACGAGAAGGTGCACGCCTTCCTCCACGTCGACCGCGAGGGCGCCCTCGCCCAGGCCCGTGCCGTGGACGAGAAGCGGGAGCGCGGCGAGAAGCTCGGCCCGCTGGCCGGCGTCCCGCTCGCGCTCAAGGACATCTTCACCACCGAGGGCGTCCCCACGACCGTCGGCTCGAAGATCCTGGAGGGCTGGATCCCGCCGTACGACGCGACGCTCACCAAGCGGCTGAAGGCCGCCGACGTGGTCATCCTCGGCAAGACCAACATGGACGAGTTCGCCATGGGGTCCTCCACCGAGAACAGCGCCTACGGCCCGACCGGCAACCCCTGGGACCTCACCAAGATCCCCGGCGGCTCCGGCGGCGGCTCCTCCGCCGCGCTCGCCTCCTTCCAGGCGCCCCTCGCCATCGGCACCGACACCGGCGGCTCCATCCGCCAGCCGGCCGCCGTCACCGGCACGGTCGGGGTGAAGCCGACGTACGGCGCGGTCTCCCGCTACGGCATGGTCGCCTTCTCCAGCTCCCTGGACCAGGGCGGCCCCTGCGCCCGCACGGTCCTGGACGCGGCCCTGCTGCACGAGGTCATCGCCGGGCACGACCCGCTCGACTCCACCTCCATCGACGCCCCGGTCCCGCCGGTCGTCGAGGCCGCCCGCAACGGCAGCGTGCAGGGCATGCGCGTCGGCGTGGTCAAGCAGTTCCGCGGCGAGGGCTACCAGGCCGGCGTCATCCAGCGCTTTGACGAGTCCGTCGAGCTGCTGAAGGAGCTGGGCGCCGAGATCGTCGAGCTGGACTGCCCGTCCTTCGACCTCGCCCTGTCGGCGTACTACCTGATCGCCCCGTCCGAGTGCTCCTCCAACCTCGCCCGCTTCGACGGCCTGCGCTACGGCCTGCGGACCGGCGACGACGGCACGCACTCCGCCGAGGAGGTCACCTCCCTCACCCGCGAGGCCGGCTTCGGCCCCGAGGTCAAGCGCCGCATCATGCTCGGCACGTACGCCCTGTCGAGCGGCTACTACGACGCCTACTACGGCAGCGCGCAGAAGGTCCGCACGCTGATCAAGCAGGACTTCGACAAGGCCTTCGAGCAGGTCGACGTGATCGTCTCCCCGACGACCCCGACCACCGCCTTCGCGATCGGCGAGCGCGCGGACGACCCGATGGCGATGTACCTCGCGGACCTGTGCACCATCCCGACCAACCTGGCGGGCAACGCGGCCATGTCCCTGCCCTGCGGCCTCGCCCCGGAGGACAACCTCCCGGTGGGCCTGCAGATCATCGCCCCGGTGATGAAGGACGACCGGCTGTACAAGGTGGGCGCCGCCGTCGAGGCCGCCTTCGTGGAAAAGTGGGGTCACCCGCTGCTGGAGGAGGCACCGTCGCTGTGAGCGCACTGACCAAGGCCAAGGGCTTCAAGAAGTCCAGGTCCGGTACGTACCTGTCCATGGCCGCCACCGCGTTCGGCGCGGTCGGCGCCGCCAAGCAGATCAAGAAGGCGCGCGCCGAGAACGACACGCTGCGGCTCGTCGACGCCGTCGTCACCGCGGCCGGCATCGTCACCGGCCTCGCCATCCTCTACCGCGAGCTGAAGCGGCTGGGCGACGACGACGTCCTGCTGGGCTGAGAGGGAAGTTTCACCGTGACCACCACGACCGACCTGGTGTCGTACGAGGACGCGCTGGCGTCCTACGACCCCGTCATGGGCCTCGAGGTCCATGTCGAACTCGGCACCAAGACGAAGATGTTCTGCGGCTGCTCGACGGCGCTCGGTGCCGACCCGAACAGCCAGACCTGCCCGGTCTGCCTCGGCCTGCCCGGCGCGCTCCCGGTCGTCAACGCGACCGGCGTCGAGTCCGCGATCAAGATCGGTCTCGCGCTGAACTGCGAGATCGCCGAGTGGTGCCGCTTCGCCCGGAAGAACTACTTCTATCCGGACATGCCGAAGAACTTCCAGACCTCCCAGTACGACGAGCCGATCGCCTTCAACGGCTACCTCGACGTGCAGCTGGAGGACGGCGAGGTCTTCCGCGTGGAGATCGAGCGCGCCCACATGGAGGAGGACACCGGCAAGTCGACGCACGTCGGCGGCGCCACCGGCCGTATCCACGGCGCGTCCCACTCCCTGCTGGACTACAACCGCGCCGGCATCCCGCTGATCGAGATCGTCACCAAGCCGATCGTGGGCGCCGGCGAGCGCGCCCCCGAGGTGGCGAAGGCGTACGTCCGTGAGCTGCGCGAGCTGATCCGCGCGCTCGGCGTGTCCGAGGCCCGCATGGAGATGGGCCAGATGCGCTGCGACGTGAACCTGTCGCTGATGCCCAAGGGCGCCGACAAGTTCGGCACGCGCTCGGAGACGAAGAACGTCAACTCCCTGCGCTCGGTGGAGCGTGCGGCCCGCTTCGAGATCCAGCGGCACGCGGCCGTCCTCTCCGGCGGCGGCACGATCGTCCAGGAGACCCGCCACTTCCACGAGGACACCGGGTCCACGACCTCGGGCCGCGTGAAGGAGGAGGCCGAGGACTACCGGTACTTCCCGGAGCCCGACCTGGTGCCGGTCGCGCCCTCGCGCGAGTGGGTCGAGGAGATCCGCGCGGCCCTGCCCGAGCTGCCGCTGGCTCGCCGCACCCGGCTGCTGGCCGAGTGGGGCATCTCCGCCACCGACATGCAGGCGATCCTCAACGCCGGTGCGCTGGAGCCGATCGTCGCCACGATCGACGCCGGTGCCGACGCGGCCGCCGCCCGCAAGTGGTGGATGGGCGAACTGGCGCGCAGCGCCAACGAGTCCGGCAAGACGCTCGACGAGCTGGCGATCACCCCGCAGCAGGTGGCCCGGGTCACCGAGCTGGTCGCGAAGGGTGACCTGAACGACAAGCTGGCCCGTCAGGTCATCGAGGGCGTCCTCGCGGGCGAGGGCACCCCGGACGAGGTCGTCGACAAGCGCGGTCTGAAGGTCGTCTCCGACGAGGGCGCGCTGACCGCCGCCGTCGAGGAGGCCATCGCCGGCAACCCGGGCATCGCGGACAAGATCCGCGGCGGCAAGGTGGCCGCGGCCGGCGCCCTGGTCGGCGCGGTCATGAAGGCCACCCGCGGCCAGGCCGACGCGGCCCGCGTCAAGGAGCTGATCCTTCAGAAGTTGGGCGTCAGCGAGGGCTGAGCCCCGAGCACGGCCGTACGGCCCCGGAGGCACGCCCTCCGGGGCCGTACCGCTAGGCACTTCCGTCCCCACGACAGGCCCTGGATGCGGCGGCCCACCACCCGGGCGAACCCGGGCAGCCGCCCGCGGTCGGCGTTCAGCAGCTCCACCGAGTCGCGGGCCGGCCCGGCCATGAACGCGCTCGGGCTCTCCTCGGCGCACACCTCGTTCCACAGCAGCCAGTCCCGCCGTCCGGCAGCCAGTCGGCGGCCTCGACGGTCACGGCGCCCGTGCGGGTCCGGTTCCGGTGCCACCACGTACTGGTAGGCGTCGACGGACACGATCGCCTCGAACGAGCCCGCGCTCCGGGCGGCAGCCGGTCCCTCGCCCTGCCCAGCAGCCGAAGGCACCGCCCCGCACCAGGTTTTCCCGGCCCGAGGAGGTACGCTCGCCCGCCATGAGTGGACGCACCGATTCCGACACCGAGCCCGTGATAGCCGAGGACACCCGGGACAGCGAAGACACCGAAGGCGTTGAAGACACCGAGGCCGCCGAGGAGTACGTCGGGGACGCCCGGCGGGCCCGGTGGGTCGCCGGCGGCACCGGAGCGCTCCTCTGCCTCGCGGGGCTCGCCGCCGCCCTGCTGCGGCTGACCGGTTCCGCGCCGGCCCGCGTCCCCGCCGCCTACGCCCTCGGTGCCGTCGTCTGCGCCCTCGCGGCGGTGCTCGGCTCCCGGGGCCGTACCCGCAGGGCCCTGTGGCTGCTGGTCGCCGGGACCATGGTCATGGCACTCGGAGACCAGTTCGACTGACGCGCCGCCTGCCGCACGTCGGCATCGAGCCGTCCGGGTCCCGGGCCGCGCATGAGAGGCTCGGCCGGGTCCCGGTGGACGAACTGCGGAAGGAAGAACGGCACGATGTACGCGACACCGCTCGATGAGGAGGGCGCCGAACTGCGGCCCCTGGAGGTCTGGCACGCCGCCGAACTGCTGGCGAACATAGACCGGGGACGGGAGTTCATCGGCCGGCACATCGGCCTGGCGGACGTGGTCCGCGACCTCGACGGCGCCCGCGGCTGGCTGAAGTCGTACGCCGACAAGCGCGGCGCCGACGCCGGCAGCGTGCACGGGATCTGGCTGGACGGCCGGCTCGTCGGCGGGCTGCTGTTCCGCGTCTGGGACACCCCGAGCGGGGTCTGCGAGGCCGGCTGCTGGCTGGAGCCGGCCGCGGCCGGGCGCGGACTGGTCACGCGCGGGATGCGGGTGCTGCTCGACTGGGCCTTCGAGGAGCGCGGCATGCACCGGGTGGAGTGGTACGCCTCCTCGGCCAACGAGCCGAGCCTCAACGTGGCCCGGCGGCTCGGCATGACCCGCGAGGGCGTGCTCCGGGAGAACCACCCGCACCGGGGGGTGCGCGCCAGCACCGAGATCTGGGCCCTGCTCCGGCCCGAGTGGCGCGCGGCCCGCGCGCGGACCGCGCACAGCGATCATTAAGAGAGCTCTCAGACAGCGTCCGTACGGTGCCGGGCATGGCAACGAAGACAGCGGAAGGCGCCGGCACCGGCACGGGGACCGGCGCCGAGGCGCACAAGGACGACGAGACGACGGCGGCGGTCGACGCCCGGGACGGCCGTGCCGGGCACGAGACCGCCGGGGAGCAGGCCCCGGAGGCGGCGCACGACGAGGCTTCCGCGGAAGCCGCGCGCAACGAGCATGGCACAGACGGCGAGGCCGGCGATGCGACGGAAGCCGCCGGCGGGAAGGCACCCTCCGGGGTCGGCCAGGGCGCCGGTGCCGTCGTCTCCGCCGCGCTGGGCCTGGTCTCGCTCAGCGGCGGCTGGATCGGCACCGTCGCCTCCGCGCGCGAGCAGCTCGTCGGCCAGCTCCGGACCTCCTCCACCGCGAGCGTCGCCCGGCAGCTCAAGGAGGTCTACGGCGACGCCTGGCACACCACCGCCCTGTGGGCCGGCCTGTTCGCGCTCGCCGCGCTGGTCACCGGCGTGGTCGTGCTGGTCCGGCCCGCGTTCGGCGCCCCCGGCCGCCCGCAGGCGCCCTGGATCAGGTCGGTGGCCTGGGCGGGTGTCTCGCTCGGTGTCATCGGACTGCTCCTGGCCGTCCTGAAGTACTCCGACGCCCTGCTCGGCCTGCCCTCGGCCGGCTGAGAAACCGCAGGCCGACAGGGGCCTTAGGGAGTCCGTGCGTACCTTACGGACGCTCTAAGGCCCCTTACGCGCGCGTGCGGCCCGCCGGCCGCGCGAAGATGCGGAACTCTCCCGATGTGGCGGACCCCCCTGGGAGACGAAGGTGGAGGCATCGCAGAAAGCGAGCACCACACCGACTCTCCGAAGGACCCGCCATGTACCAGTTCGAACTCCACCAGCTCCGCTCCGCCGAGCTGCGCCGCACCGCCCAGCAGGAGCGCCTGGCCCGCGAGGTCGTCCGCTCCCGCCGCGCCGCCCGCCGGGCGCAGTCCGCCGGCCACGGAGCCCCGGCCGCCGAGTCGCATACCGACCGGCCCCGCCGGCACCGGCTGCCGCGCACCGCGTGACGGCGGGGGCGCGGAGCGGCCGGACGGGGGTCGGCCGCTCACGGTTGCAGGGTCGTACGGCTCCCCGGCGGAGCCGTACGGCCCTTTCGGCCGAGGGCGCTGCGCTCCCGGTGCCCCTCCCGGCCGCCGGTACGACCATCACACGGGGGCTGTGGAAAACCGGTGCCGGGTCGTCCCGGCCTCGTGCCATGCTCGGGCCCGTGGAGACCAGGTCCGTCAGTCCCGTGTTCGTCGGCCGCACCGACGAGTTGGACACGCTGAACGACGCGCTCGCCCGTGCCGCCGCGGCCGAGCCGCAGGCGCTGCTGCTCGGCGGCGAGGCGGGTGTCGGCAAGACCCGCCTCGTGGAGGAGTTCGCCACGGCCGCGACCCGGCGGACAGCCGTCGTCGCCGTCGGCGGCTGCGTGGAGATCGGCGCCGACGGCCTGCCGTTCGCCCCCTTCTCCACCGCGCTGCGCGCCCTGCGCGACGCCCTGCCCAAGGAGTTCGCCGCCGCCGCGGCCGGCCAGGAGGAGGAACTGGCCCGGCTGCTGCCCGACCTCGGCGAGGCCGCCGCCGGCCGCCACGACGAACAGGGCATGGCCCGCCTGTTCGAACTCACCGCCCGGCTGCTGGAGCGGGTCGCCGCCGACCACACCGTCGTGCTCGTCCTAGAGGACCTGCACTGGGCCGACGCCTCCACCCGCCACCTCCTCGCCTACCTCTTCCGCACCCTGCGCGCCGGCCGCCTCCTCGTCCTGGCCACCTACCGCTCCGACGACATCCACCGCCGCCACCCGCTGCGCCCCCTGCTCGCCGAACTGGACCGGGTGCGCACCATCCGCCGCATCGAACTCGCCCGCTTCACCCGCGAGGAGGCCTGCCGCCAGATCGCGGGCATCCTCGCCGCCGAACCCGACCCCGCCCAGGTGGACGAGATCTACGAACGCTCCGACGGCAACGCCTTCTTCATCGAGGAGCTCGCCGTCGCCGCCGCCGAGGGTAACTGCACCGGTCTCACCGACTCCCTGCGCGACCTGCTCCTGGTCCGCGTCGAGGCACTGCCCGACAGCGCCCAGCGGGTCGCCCGCATCGTCGCCGAAGGCGGCTCCACCGTGGAGTACCGGCTGATCGCCGCAGTGGCCCGGCTCACCGAGGACGACCTCATCGAGGCGCTGCGGGCCGCCGTCGGCGCCAACCTCCTCACCGTCACCCGGGCCGGCGACGGCTACCGCTTCCGGCACTCCCTGGTCCGCGAGGCCGTCGCCGACGACCTGCTGCCCGGCGAACGCTCCCGGCTCAACCGCCGCTACGCCGAGGCCCTGGAGGCCGACCCGGCCCTCGTCCCCGCCGACGCCCGCGTGATGCGCCTGGCCAGCTACTGGTACCACGCCCACGACGCGGCCAAGGCCCTGCCCGCCGTCCTGGCCGCCGCCGTCGTCGCCCGCCGCCGGCACGCCTACACCGAACAACTCGGCCTGCTGGAACGGGCGATGGAGCTGTGGGACGACGCCCCCCAGGAGGTGCGCTCCGCCCTGCGCCCGGTCGACTACACCGAGGTCTACCCCCCGTGCGGCTGCGACCCGGCCACCACCCCGCTGCGCTACCTCGACCTCATGGCCGAGGCCGCCGTGGCCGGCCGCTTCGGCGGCGAACGCGAGCGTGCCCTGAAGATCACCAAGCGCGCCCTGCGCCTGCTGGAGGAGGAACCGGACCCCTTGCGCGCCGCCTGGTTCTGGGTGCAGCGCTCCCGGCTCGTCCAGGCCCTGGCCCGCGGCGACGGCTGGCGGGAACTGGGCACCGCCCAGGACCTGGTGCGCGGCCTGCCGCCGTCCGAGGTGCACGCCGAGGTGCTCGCGGTCGCCGCCAACTGGTCCATGCAGCGCCGGCCGGGTCCCGAGGCGCTCGCCGCCGCCGAGCGGGCGGTGGAGTACGCGCGGATGGTGGGCGCCCGCGAGACCGAACTCCACGCCCGCCTCACCCTGGGCGGCCTGACCGTGGAGTCCGGCGACCCGGAGGCCGGACTCGCGCAGATGCAGCAGGTGCTGCGGGAGACCCGCGCGGAGGGCATGCACCACGTCGCCGGCCGCGCCTACGTGAACCTGCCGTCCGCGCTGCAGAGCGTCGGCCGGGACCGGGAGGCCGTCCCGCTGCTGCGCGAGGGCATCGAGTTCTGCCGCGGGTACGGGTTGCTGGACTCCGGCGCCTGGGTGTGGGGCAACCTGTCCGAGGCGCTGTACGCGCTCGGCCAGTGGGAGGAGGCCGCCGAGGCCGCCGCGCACGCCACCCGGGTCGGCCACAGCGCCAAGCCCCGCGGCGCCGGCGCCCTGCGCCTGGCCCATCTCGCGCTGGCCCGCGGCGACCTCGCCGAGGCCGGCCGGCAACTCGCCGCCGCCCGCGCCTGGTACGGCACGCACGACCCGATGCCCCAGCAACTGCTGCCCCTGGCCCGTATCACCCTCGGGGTCGCCGCCGCCGACGGCCGGATCGCCGACGCCCGCGCGGCACTGCTCCCGGCCCTGGACGCCGGCTTCCCGCCCGGTACCCACCGCTACGGCTGGCCGCTGCTGCTGGCCGCCGCCACCGCCGAGGCCGACGCCCGCACCCTGCCCGCCGCCCGGCCCGGCCGCGCCGAGATCCTCGACCGCCTCTCGGCCGCCGTACGGACCCTCACCACCGGCGTCCCGCTCTGGCACGCCTACGGCCAGTGGACCCGCGCCGAACTGCTGCGCGCGGAGGGCCGGGACACCGTCGGCACCTGGTCCCCGGTCGTCACCGCCTTCGAGTGCCTGGACCGGCCCTACGACCTCGCCCGGGTCCGCCACCGGCTGGCCGGGGCGCTGCTGGCCGAGGGCGGCGACGACGAGCGCGACCGCGCGGTGGAACTGCTCCGGCTGGCCGCGGCGGTCGCCGCGCACCTGGGCGCCCGCCCCCTCGCCGACGCCGTCGCCCGGCTCGCCCAGCGCGCCCGCCTCACCCTGACCCGTGCTTCCCGGCAGGCTCCCGCCGACCCGGCCGCGGCGCTCGGTCTGACCAGCCGGGAGCGGGACGTCCTCGGCCTGGTCGCGGCCGGCCGCACCAACCGCCAGATAGCCGAGGTGCTGTTCATCTCCCCGAAGACCGCGAGCGTGCACGTCTCCAACATCCTCGGCAAGCTCGGCGTCTCGGGCCGCGGCGAGGCGGCGGCGGTGGCCCACCGGCTGGGACTGTTCGCGGCCGGGACGCTCGCTGCCGAAACACCGGGCTGAGACCTACGCTGGAGAAAACCGGCAGCGAGGGGGAGCCGTGTTCAACGCCTTCGAGGAACTGTTCGCACCCGGCCGCAAACACACCCGGGACGAACAGAACCGACTGGAGCTGACCCGCGAGGACGTGGGCGACAACGATCCCGGCCGCGGCCCGATCGACCTCGCCTCCGGCACGGCGGTGATACGCCTGGCGGGCCCGGCCCCGGCCGGGACGGAACCCGGCGAGGCGCCACCGGAGGAGCAGCCGGCGGAGCCGGAAGCGGGATGAGCCGGGGCCGCCGGGGCTACCGCACCCGCAGTTCCAGCACCCGGTCGTCCGCCTTGTCGGGGCTGCCCCGGCCGTCCGTGTTGCTCGTCACCAGCCACAGCCGGTCGCCGCCCGCCGGGACGACCGTACGCAGGCGGCCGTAGGTGCCGGTGAGGAACGCCTGCGGTGCGGCCGACGCCGACGTGCCGTTCAGCGGGATGCGCCACAGCCGCTCGCCCTTCAGGCCCGCCATCCAGATCGCGCCGTTCACCTGGGCGATGCCGCTGGGGGAGGCGTCGTCGGTGCGCCACTGGGCCACCGGGTTCTGCAAGGCGGGGTCGGAGGACCTGCCCTCGGCCCGCGGCCAGCCGTAGTTCCCGCCCGGCTTGATCGCGTTCAGCTCGTCCCAGGTGTCCTGGCCGAACTCCGAGGCGAACAGCCGCTGCCGGCCGTCCCAGGCCAGGCCCTGCACGTTCCGGTGGCCGTACGAGTACACCGGCGAGCCGGGGAACGGGTTGCCCGGCGCCGGTTCGCCCTCCGGGGTCAGCCGCAGGATCTTGCCGCCCAGCGACTTCCTGTCCTGCGCCAGCCCCTTCTGCCCGCTCTCGCCGGTGCCGGCGTAGAGCATGCCGTCCGGGCCGAACGCGATCCGGCCGCCGTTGTGGATGCGGCCCTTCGGGATGCCCTTGAACACGGTGTCCGGGGCGCCCAGTTGCTCACCGGCGGGCTTCCGCTCGTCGTAGCGCATGCGCACGATGCGGTTGTCCGAGGCCGAGGTGAAGTAGGCGTAGACCATGTGGTCCGACGCGTAGCCGGGGGAGAGGGCGATGCCCAGCAGGCCGCCCTCGCCGGCCGGGGAGACCCCGGAGACCGTGCCCAGCTCGGTCGTGCGGCCGGTCTTCCCGTCGATCCGGCTGATCGTGCCCTCGTCCCGGGACGACACCAGCAGCCCGCCGCCGGGCAGCGGCGCCAGTCCCCACGGCGACTTCAGGCCCTCGGCCACCGTGCGCAGCACCCGCACCGAGCCCTTGGCCGGCGGCACGGACCCGGTGGCCCGCGAGGAGGAGGCGCCCGGAGCCGCCCCGTCCGCCGTGCGCCCGGTCCGCTCCGGCCGTCCCTGCCCGCCGGAGGAGCAGCCGGCCGTCAGCACCAGGGCGGCCGCGGCCAGCACGGCCGTCACAGCTCCACGTTGCACGATCATGGTCCCTTCGACGCCGCGGTCCGAACGGCACGCTCTCGCCGTCGCTCTCCTTGTCCAACACCGCCCGCGCCCTCCCGGGTTCCCGGTCCCCGGCAACCGATCGGGGGAACCTCAGTCCCACGACCCCTGCGCGGCCGGCAGCCGGGACACCTCCGCCAGGTCCTGCGCGGTCAGCCGCAGCCCGGCGGCCGCCGCGTTCTGCGCCGCCCAGCACTCCCGCTTGGTGCCCGGCAGCGCGATCACGTGACGGCCCTGCGCCAGCACCCAGGCCAGCGCCACCTGGGCCGGGGTGACCTCCTCGCCGTGCCGGCGGGCGATGCGCCGCAGGCCCGCGACGATCGGCTGGTTGGCCGCCATCATCTCCGCGGTGAACCGGGGGTGCCGGGCGCGCACGTCGTCCGGCTCGAAGCCCTCGCCCGGCCTGAGCCTGCCGGTGAGGAAACCGTTGCCCAGCGGCATCGCCGCCAGGAAGCCCACCCCGCGCGCCTCGCACCACGGCAGCAGCGCCCGGAGCGCCTCCGGCGACCACACCGACAGCTCCGCCTGCACCGCGCTCACCGGGAACACCTGCTGGACCCGCTGCAACTGGCGCAGCGTCGCGTCGTACAGGCCGGCGCCCGTGCGGCGCCCGCCGCGCGCCCCCACCGCGCACAGGCCCAGCGCCCGCACCTTCCCGGCCCGCACCAGGTCCGCCATCGCGCCCCAGGTCTCCTCGACGGGCACCTCCGGGTCGGCGCGGTGCAGCTGGTACAGGTCGATCACGTCCGTCTGCAGCCGCCGCAGCGAGGCGTCGCACGCCCGCCGCACATAGCCGGGGCGGCCGTTGGCCACGATGTGCTGCTCGCCCACCAGCAGCCCCACCTTCGTGGACACGAAGGCGTCCCGGCGCCGCTCCTTCAGTACCCGGCCCAGCAGCAGCTCGTTGGTGAACGGGCCGTACATGTCCGCGGTGTCCAGGAGGTCGGAGCCCAGGTCCAGCGCCCGGTGCACGGTTCTGAGCGACTCGTCGCCCCGCTGCCGCGACCCGCTGTACGCCCAGCTCATCGGCATGCACCCGAGTCCGACGGCCCCCACCGCGAGTCCCCCCGCGCCGATCGTCCTGCGCTCCACCTGCTCGTGAACCTCCCTCTGCCCGGCCCCCAACCTAACCTCTGCACCCGCGGGTGCCTGACATAGCCTCCTGGCATGACTTCACAGGTGTGGCTTCCCATTCCGCCCGAGGAGATCGAGGGGCTGCCCGCCGGTCCCCGGTACCTGTTCTGGGACGGGGGAGACGACGGTGACCAGCCGTTTCCCGGCGACCCCGCGGAGTGCGCCGTGTACGTCGTGCCGTACATGAAGCGGCTGTCGGTCCGGGTCGGTCCGCTGGAGCACCTGACGAACGTCCGGGTCATCCAGACGCTCACCGCCGGCGTCGACGACGTCACCGACCGGCTGTCGGCGATCCCGCCGGGCGTCCGGCTGTGCAACGCGCGCGGGGTGCACGAGACGAGCACGGCCGAGCTGGCGCTCACGCTGACCCTCGCCGCGCTGCGCGGCATCCCCGAGTTCGTCCGCGCCCAGCAGGAGGAGCGCTGGGTGGGCGGTTTCCACCCGGCCCTCGCCGACAAGAACGTACTGATCGTCGGTTACGGGGCGATCGGTGCCGCCATCGAGGACCGGCTCGCACCCTTCGAGGTAGCGCGGGTGGCGCGCATCGCGCGCTCCGAGCGCACCACGGCGCGCGGTCTTGTGCACCCGATCACCGATGTGCTCTCACTGCTCCCCGAAGCGGACGTCGTGATCCTCTGCACCCCCCTCACGGAGACCACCAGAGGGCTCGTCGACGCCGACTTCCTCGGCCGGATGAAGGACGGCGCGCTGCTCGTGAACGTCGCGCGCGGAGCCGTCGTCGACACCAAGGCGCTCCTCGCCGAGCTGGAGCGGGGGCGGATCACGGCCGCCCTGGACGTCACCGATCCCGAGCCGCTGCCCGCCGGCCATCCCCTGTGGCAGGCGCCAGGAGTGCTGATCAGCCCGCATGTCGGCGGTCCGTCGTCGGCTTTCCTGCCCCGTGCGAAGCGACTGCTCGTGGACCAGTTGACCCGGTACGTGAACCGGGAGCCGCTGCGCAACGTGATCCTTACGACCGGACCAGGACCGGCGGGAGATACCGGGCGCTAAACCGCTTCCGGCACCCTCCGCAACCTTTCGGACGCGGCCCGTACCCGCATTCCCGCTGGTCGTCACGGAGCGTAGAGACGCTATGTCCCTGAGTGACGATCCTGGTGTATCGTCCCGACAGGGGCTGCGCCGCTGACCGTTCGGCGCCGGGGATGGACATTTCAGATTTTGTGAGGGGGGCGACGGGCGATGCACGGCCTATGGACGAACGATCCGACGCGGCGGAGCCGCCGGCGGCGACCCTGGCGCACGGCCGCGCGCAGACGCGGCCACCACACCGGCCACCACAGTCATCACCAGCGCAGGCACAGCGGCCGCCGCAGGCATGCGCACCCAGCGCACCGGGACCGTCGGGACCCGGGAGCGGCGCAGACCGGGAGGCCCCGGTGAGCGCCCCGCCCTCTGTGACGACCACCCTCGACGGAGCGGTGCGCGCACCGCACCCGCACGAGGAGCCACCGCCTCGCCGCCGGTCCGTCGCCGACGGCAACCGGCTGCTGGAGCAGCTCGTCCTCGCCCTGATCTGCGCGGCCTACGCCGGCGGAGCCGCGTTCGACTGGGGCACGAACGAAGTCGCGCTCATCATGGGCGACTTCGGTCTGAGCGCCGCGGCCGGCACCGCCGCCGTCTCCTGCTTCGTGTACGCCCGCAGCCGGCGCGTGCGCTTCCGCTCGGCCTGGCTGCTGTTCGCCCTCTCCTCGACCATGGCCGCGCTGGGCAACGCGGTCTGGGGATGGTACGAGGTGGTGCTGGACCGGGCCGTGCCCAGCCCCAGCTACGCCGACCTGTTCTTCCTGTGCTTCGCGCCGCCCGCCATCGTGGGCCTGCTGGTGCTCGCCAAGCGGCCGGTGACGCGGGCCGGCTGGATCTGCCTGGGCCTGGACGCCTGGCTGATCGGCGGCTCGCTGCTCACCCTGTCCTGGAGCCTCGCGCTCGCCCAGGCGGCCCGGATCGACGGCTCCAGCGTGGCGCACGCCGCGCTGTCGCTGGCGTACCCGCTGCTCGACATCGCGCTCGTCAGCATGGTCCTCGCGCTGCACTTCCGCCGCGCCCCGGGCAACCGCACCGCGGTGAACACCGCGATCGGCGCGCTCGCGCTGACCGTGATGTGCGACGCCCTGTTCACCTCGCCGCTGCTGCACAGCAGCTACCGCTCCGGGCAGCTGCTGGACGCGGGTTGGTTCGCCGGCTCGCTGCTGCTTGCCTACGCCCCCTGGGCCGCGCCCCGGCGCGGGAGCGCGCAGGAGGCCCGCGCGGCGGACGGGCACACGCGCGTGGTCCACGAGCACGTGCCGGGCCACCGGAGCGCGGGCCACCACCCCCCGCTGCCGCCCGCGCCCGGCGGCGAGCACACCCGGTACCCGGCCGGCCGCCCGCTCACCGGCTCCCTCGCCGCCCTCACGCCGTACCTCGCCGCGGCCGTGTGCACCCTGGGCATCCTGTACAACGTCCTCAACGGCCGCAGGCCCGACCACGTGGTGCTGATCACCGCGGGCGCCGTGGTGCTGGCGCTCGTCATGCGGCAGGGCATCATGCTGCTGGACAACATCACCCTCACCCAGGAACTGGCCCAGGCGGAGAACCACTTCCGGTCCCTGGTGCAGGGCTCCAGCGACGTCATCATGATCGCCGCGCCGAACGGCATCCTGCGGTACGTCTCCCCGGCCGCCGCCGGGGTGTACGGCCGGCCCGCCGAGGACCTGGTGGGCACCGAGCTGGCCGCGCTCATCCACCCGGAGGACCTGGGCTGCGTGGTGCACGAGGTGCGCCGCTTCCTCGCCGTCAGCCCGCTGGAGGAGCCCACCACCCGCATCGAGTGCCGGTTCCGCTCCGGCGACGGCGGCTGGCTCAACGTCGAGTCGACCGTCAACCGGCACCACGGCGGGCTGATCTTCAACAGCCGGGACGTGACCGAAAGGGTGCGCCTCCAGGCGCAGTTGCAGCACAACGCCGAGCACGACCCGCTGACCGACCTGCCCAACCGCGCGCTGTTCACCAAGCGCGTGCAGCAGGCCCTGTCCGGCCGCCGGGCCACCGACCGGGGCGCCGCCCTGCGCGGTACGGCGGTGCTCTTCATCGATCTCGACGGTTTCAAGGCCGTCAACGACACCATCGGCCACCAGGCCGGGGACGAGCTGCTCATCCAGGCCGCCCGCAGGCTCCAGGACGCGGTCCGGCAGGGCGACACCGCGTCCCGGCTCGGCGGTGACGAGTTCGCGGCCCTGATCGTCGGGGACGGCACCCGCGACCGCGCCGCCCGGGAGCGGAACATCGTGGAGCTCGCCGACCGGCTCAGGGTGACCCTCTCCCAGCCCTACGCCATCGACGGCAACGATGTCCGGGTCAACGCCTCCATCGGCGTCGCCTTCGCCGAACCCGGCCTGGGCGCGGGCGAGCTGCTGCGCAACGCGGACCTGGCGATGTACCGCGCGAAGTCGGCCGGAAAGGGCCGGGTCGAGCTGTACAGGCCGCAGATGCAGCAGGACGTCGTCCGCAAGGCGGAACTGGCCACGCGGCTGCGCTCCGCGCTGCACGACGGCGAGTTCGCGCTGCTGCACCAGCCCGTGGTGTGCCTGGAGAACGGCCGGATCACGGCGGTCTGCGCGCAGGCGCGCTGGCGCTCCTCGCAGGGGGTGCTGTTCACCCCCGCCGAGTTCCTGCGGGTGGCGGAGGACGGCGACAAGACCGCCGAGCTGGACCGCTGGATCCTCCAGGAGGCCGTGCAGCAGGCGGCCGAGCGGGCCGCGACCGGGGTCGCCGTACCGGTGGCGGTGCGGATGAGCGCGCGGCGACTGCTGGACCGTTCGACGCCGCTGGGCTCGGTGGAGGGGCTGTTGACCCGGCACGGGCTGCCGCCCGGGGCGCTGGTCGTCGAGCTGTCCGACACCGATCCGCGGGTCCCGCTGGACGAGCTGGAGCGGCGGCTGACCGCGCTCAGCCGGCTCGGCGTGCGGATCGCGCTGGACGGCTTCGGCAGCGGCTACGCGGCCATCACGGCGCTCAGGCGGCTGCCCGTGGACATCCTCAAGCTCGACCGCAGCCTGGTCGAGGGCGTGGTCGAGTCCGCGCGGCTGCACAAGATCACCAGCGGTCTGCTGCGGATCGCCGGGGACCTCGGGCTCCAGTCGGTCGCCGAGGGCGTGGACCTGCCCGAGCAGGTGGTGGCGCTGCGCGCGATGGGCTGCACCCATGGACAGGGCATGGCGTTCGCCGGTCCGCTGGACGAGTACCGGCTGCGCCGGGCGCTCGGATCCGGCCACTATCCGGTGCCGCACGCCCCGGCCGAACCAGCCTTCGCAGGGAAGGCGGCAGGGGTGTACACAGGGGGTGTTCCCGCTGTCCTCGGAGGCGGCAGTGCCCTTCGTTCACATTCTGAGACGCCCGTCCCACCCACTTGACACGTGGTGCGTGCCGGGGGGAGGGTCAGTCCCATGCGCACCCGAATTCTCGTACTTGGACAGCGCGTCGGCTGAGCTGGGACCCACCGGAGGACGATCCGGAATCCCCAGCGACCTCACCGGCGCGCTCCCCTCGCTTGCCTTCCGGCACGAGGGGTTTTTTGTTGCACGAGTGACTTTCGTGCAGCGCTCCAACTCCGCCCGAACCTCGCAAAAACCCTCAGCATCGAGAAGAGAATGCCGATGACCGAGCAGGCCACCGGGGCCCACCATCCGCAACCGCGGCCCCGTTCCGGAGGACAGCAGTCCGCCCCCGTCGAGCACGTCACGGGTGCGCAGTCCCTCATCCGCTCCCTCGAGGAGGTCGGCGCGGACACGGTATTCGGCATTCCGGGCGGTGCGATCCTGCCGGCGTACGACCCGCTGATGGACTCCACCCGGGTGCGCCACGTCCTGGTCCGGCACGAGCAGGGCGCCGGCCACGCGGCCACCGGCTACGCGCAGGCCACCGGCAAGGTCGGCGTCTGCATGGCGACGAGCGGCCCGGGCGCGACCAACCTGGTGACGCCGATCGCCGACGCGCACATGGACTCGGTGCCGCTGGTCGCGATCACCGGCCAGGTCGCCTCCAAGGCGATCGGCACGGACGCCTTCCAGGAGGCGGACATCGTCGGCATCACCATGCCGATCACCAAGCACAACTTCCTCGTCACCAAGGCCGAGGACATCCCGCGGGTCATCGCGCAGGCGTTCCACATCGCCTCCACCGGCCGCCCCGGCCCGGTCCTGGTCGACATCGCCAAGGACGCCCTGCAGGCGAAGACCACCTTCACCTGGCCCCCGGTGATGGACCTGCCGGGCTACCGTCCGGTGACCAAGCCGCACGCCAAGCAGATCCGCGAGGCCGCCAAGCTCGTCACCGCCGCCCGGCGGCCCGTCCTCTACGTCGGCGGCGGCGTCCTCAAGGCGCAGGCCACGGCCGAGCTGAAGGTCCTGGCCGAGCTGACCGGCGCGCCGGTCACCACCACCCTGATGGCGCTCGGCGCGTTCCCCGACAGCCACCCGCAGCACCTGGGCATGCCCGGCATGCACGGCAGCGTCGCCGCGGTCACCGCGCTGCAGAAGGCCGACCTGATCGTCGCCCTCGGCGCCCGCTTCGACGACCGCGTCACCGGCAAGCTGGACAGCTTCGCCCCCTACGCCAAGATCGTCCACGCGGACATCGACCCGGCCGAGATCGGCAAGAACCGCGCCGCGGACGTGCCGATCGTCGGCGACGCCCGCGAGGTCATCGCCGACCTGGTGCAGGCCGTGCAGAAGGAGCACAGCGAGGGCCACAAGGGCGACTACAGCGCCTGGTGGAGCGACCTGAACCGGTGGCGCCAGACCTACCCGCTCGGCTACGACCTGCCGGACGACGGCTCGCTCTCCCCGCAGCAGGTCATCGAGCGCATCGGTCAGCTCGCCCCCGAGGGCACCATCTTCGCGGCGGGCGTCGGCCAGCACCAGATGTGGGCCGCGCACTTCATCCAGTACGACAAGCCCGCCACGTGGCTCAACTCCGGCGGCGCCGGGACGATGGGCTACGCGGTCCCGGCCGCGATGGGCGCCAAGGCCGGTCAGCCGGGCCGGACGGTCTGGGCGATCGACGGCGACGGCTGCTTCCAGATGACCAATCAGGAACTGACCACCTGCGCCCTGAACAACATCCCGATCAAGGTCGCCATCATCAACAACGGCGCCCTCGGGATGGTCCGCCAGTGGCAGACCCTGTTCTACAACCAGCGCTACTCCAACACCGTGCTGCACAGCGGCCCCGACGACATCAACCCGGAGGCCAAGGGCACGCGCGTGCCGGACTTCGTGAAGCTGTCCGAGGCGATGGGCTGCGTGGGCCTGCGCTGCGAGCGCCCGGAGGACCTGGACAAGGTCATCGCGGAGGCCAACTCCATCAACGACCGCCCGGTCGTCGTCGACTTCATCGTCCACGAGGACGCGATGGTCTGGCCGATGGTCGCCGCCGGCACCTCGAACGACGAGATCATGGCCGCCCGGGACGTCCGCCCCGACTTCGGCGACAACGAAGACGACTGAGCGAGAGAGACGTAAAAGACCATGTCCAAGCACACGCTCTCCGTCCTGGTGGAGAACACGCCGGGCATCCTCGCCCGCATCGCCGCCCTGTTCTCCCGGCGCGGCTTCAACATCGACTCGCTCGCGGTCGGCGTCACCGAGCACCCCGACATCTCCCGCATCACCATCGTGGTGGGCGTCGAGGACCTGCCGCTGGAGCAGGTCACCAAGCAGCTCAACAAGCTCGTCAACGTGCTGAAGATCGTGGAGCTGGAGCCTGGCCAGGCCGTGCAGCGCGAACTCGTTCTGGTGAAGGTCCGCGCCGACAACGAGACGCGCTCCCAGATCGTGGAGATCGTCCAGCTGTTCCGCGCCAAGACCGTCGACGTCTCCCCGGAGGCCGTGACCATCGAGGCCACCGGTTCCAGCGAGAAGCTGTCCGCCATGCTCAAGATGCTGGAGCCGTACGGCATCAAGGAGCTGGTCCAGTCCGGCACGATCGCGATCGGCCGCGGCGCCCGTTCGATCACGGACCGCTCGCTGCGCGCTCTCGACCGGACGGCGTAAGACTGAGAACGGGCGGCCGGTGACCGACGGCCGCCCGTATGCCGAGACCCCCGAACTTCCTTCCCGCCCGCCGTCATACGGTGGGACGCACCACCTGCACACAAGGAGAGAACCCAAAGTGGCCGAGCTGTTCTACGACGCCGACGCCGACCTGTCCATCATCCAGGGCCGCAAGGTCGCGGTCATCGGCTACGGCAGCCAGGGCCACGCCCACGCGCTGTCACTGCGTGACTCCGGTGTGGACGTGCGTGTCGGTCTGCACGAGGGCTCGAAGTCCAAGGCGAAGGCCGAGGAGCAGGGCCTGCGCGTGGTGACCCCGGCCGAGGCCGCCGCCGAGGCCGACGTCATCATGATCCTGGTGCCGGACCCGATCCAGGCCCAGGTCTACGAGGAGTCCATCGCCCCGCACCTGAAGGACGGCGACGCGCTGTTCTTCGGCCACGGCTTCAACATCCGCTTCGGCTTCATCAAGCCCCCGGCCGGCGTCGACGTCGCCATGGTCGCCCCGAAGGGCCCGGGCCACCTGGTCCGCCGCCAGTACGAGGAGGGCCGCGGCGTCCCGTGCATCGCCGCCGTGGAGCAGGACGCCTCCGGCAACGCCTTCGCGCTGGCCCTGTCGTACGCCAAGGGCATCGGCGGCACCCGCGCCGGCGTCATCAAGACGACCTTCACCGAGGAGACCGAGACCGACCTCTTCGGCGAGCAGGCCGTGCTGTGCGGTGGTACCGCGGCCCTGGTCAAGGCGGGCTTCGAGACCCTGACCGAGGCCGGCTACCAGCCGGAGATCGCCTACTTCGAGTGCCTGCACGAGCTGAAGCTGATCGTGGACCTCATGTACGAGGGCGGTCTGGAGAAGATGCGCTGGTCGGTCTCCGAGACCGCCGAGTGGGGCGACTACGTCACCGGCCCGCGGATCATCACGGACGCCACCAAGGCCGAGATGAAGAAGGTCCTCGCCGAGATCCAGGACGGCACCTTCGCCCGTAACTGGATGGACGAGTACCACGGCGGTCTGAAGAAGTACAACGAGTACAAGCAGCAGGACTCCGAGCACCTGCTGGAGACCACCGGCAAGCAGCTGCGCAAGCTGATGTCGTGGGTCGACGAGGAGGCGTAAGCCTGCCGACGGGGGCCGGGGCGGACTGCCCCGGCCCCTGTTGTCCACCTCGTCCAGCCCCGGACGAGTGATCCTTCCGCGGC
Source organism: Streptomyces sp. NPDC046881 (assembly GCF_040645015.1). Lineage (NCBI taxonomy): Bacteria > Bacillati > Actinomycetota > Actinomycetes > Kitasatosporales > Streptomycetaceae > Streptomyces > Streptomyces sp. NPDC046881. Next base: position 55,236 of record NZ_JBEYXJ010000002.1, read on the forward strand.
GGCGTAATACGGCGCCCGCCACACCACTAGACTGCTGCACAACACGCGTCAGGCCCACAGCGTCGTGCGTCTTCCGCGGCTAGCCCCCCTCCTCCGCCTGCGGCCGTCGGGACGGCCGTCCGCATCGCACATGTGAGGACTCACGTGAGCTCGAAACCCGTCGTACTCATCGCTGAAGAGCTGTCGCCTGCCACCGTCGACGCACTCGGTCCGGACTTCGAGATCCGGCACTGCAACGGCGCGGACCGCGCCGAACTGCTGCCGGCCATCGCCGACGTGGACGCGATCCTGATCCGCTCGGCCACCAAGGTCGACGCCGAGGCCATCGCCGCCGCGAAGAAGCTCAAGGTCGTCGCCCGGGCCGGTGTCGGCCTGGACAACGTCGACGTCTCCGCCGCCACCAAGGCCGGCGTGATGGTCGTCAACGCCCCCACCTCCAACATCGTGACCGCCGCCGAGCTGGCCTGCGGTCTCATCCTCTCCACGGCCCGCAACATCCCGCAGGCCAACGCCGCGCTGAAGAACGGCGAGTGGAAGCGCAGCAAGTACACCGGCGTCGAGCTGGCCGAGAAGACGCTGGGCGTGGTGGGCCTGGGCCGCATCGGTGCCCTCGTCGCGCAGCGCATGTCCGCCTTCGGCATGAAGGTCGTCGCCTACGACCCCTACGTGCAGCCCGCGCGGGCCGCGCAGATGGGCGTCAAGGTGCTGTCGCTGGACGAGCTGCTGGAGGTCTCCGACTTCATCACCGTCCACCTGCCCAAGACCCCCGAGACGCTCGGCCTGATCGGCGACGAGGCGCTGCGCAAGGTCAAGCCGACCGTGCGCGTCGTCAACGCCGCCCGCGGCGGCATCGTGGACGAGGCGGCGCTGTACGCGGCGCTGAAGGAGGGCCGGGTCGCCGGCGCCGGCCTCGACGTGTACGCCAAGGAGCCGTGCACCGACTCCCCGCTCTTCGAGCTGGACCAGGTCGTCTGCACCCCGCACCTGGGCGCGTCGACGGACGAGGCGCAGGAGAAGGCCGGTATCGCCGTCGCCAAGTCGGTCCGTCTCGCCCTCGCCGGCGAGCTGGTGCCGGACGCGGTGAACGTGCAGGGCGGTGTCATCGCCGAGGACGTCAAGCCGGGCCTGCCGCTCGCCGAGCGCCTCGGCCGCATCTTCACCGCGCTCGCCGGTGAGGTCGCGGTCCGCCTCGACGTCGAGGTGTACGGCGAGATCACCCAGCACGACGTGAAGGTGCTGGAGCTGTCCGCGCTCAAGGGTGTCTTCGAGGACGTCGTCGACGAGACGGTGTCGTACGTCAACGCCCCGCTGTTCGCGCAGGAGCGTGGGGTCGAGGTGCGGTTGACCACCAGCTCCGAGTCGGCCGACCACCGCAACGTGGTCACCGTGCGCGGCACGCTGGGCACCGGCGAGGAGGTGTCGGTCTCCGGCACGCTGGCCGGTCCGAAGCACGTCCAGAAGATCGTCGCGGTCGGCGACTTCGACGTCGACCTGGCCCTCGCCGACCACATGGTCGTCCTGCGCTACGAGGACCGCCCGGGTGTCGTCGGCACCGTCGGCCGCATCCTCGGTGAGGCGGGCATCAACATCGCCGGCATGCAGGTCGCCCGCGCGGCGGTGGGCGGTGAGGCGCTCGCCGTCCTCACCGTGGACGACACGGTGGGCTCCGGCGTGCTGGCCGAGGTCGCCGCGGAGATCGGGGCGACGTCCGCCCGCTCGGTGAACCTGGTCTGATCCGTCTGTGCGCAAACGCCGGACGGGCCGAGGTCTTCCCTCGGCCCGTCCGGCGTTCTGCGTTCCCCCTACTTCCGCGCGGCGTCGGTCCCGCGCAGCGTCACCGCCGCTCCCACCGCCGCCAGCGCCAGGATCAGCGCCCCGGCCAGCGCGGCGCCCCGCATGCCGCTGGTGAACGCCTCCCGGGCCGTGGCGAGGAGGGTGTCGCCGGCCCGGCCGGGCAGCCGGGCGGCCGTGGCGAGGGCGCCGCCCAGGGTCTCGCGGGCCTGGTCCGGCGCGGTGGCCGGCATCTCGTGGCGGTAGAGCGCCGTACCGATCGAGCCGAGGACCGCCATGCCGAGCGCACCGCCGAACTCGGCGCTGGTCTCCAGCAGGGAGGAGGCGGTGCCCGCTCGCTCCACCGCCGCGCCGGTCATGGCGAGGTCGGTCAGCTGGGACATGATCGCGACCATTCCGCAGGCGAGGACGCCGGCCCCGACGAGCACCGGCCACAGTGAGTCGGTGCCGATGAGGGCGAGCACCAGGTAACCGGCCGCCATGGCCGCGAAGCCGCCGGCGACGACGTACCCCCGGTTCACGCCCCGCTGGACGAGCGCCGCCGTGACCGGACCGGCGACCCCGATGAACACCGAGGGCAGCAGACTCCACAGGGCCGCTTCCAGCGGGCTCTTGCCGAGGACGGACTGGAGGTACTGCGTGGTGAAGATGGCCGAGCCCATCATGCCGAGGCTGGCGACGAGGTTCAGGACCAGTGCCGGGGTGAAGCCGCGGCCCCTGAGCAGGGCCGGCGGGACCAGCGGTGAGTCGGCGGTGCGCTGGCGCCGGACGAACAGGGCCGCGAAGAGCAGGCCGACGGTGATCGAGACGACGTACTGCGGGTGCCAGCCCTCGGAGGGGATCTCCTTGAGGCCGTAGATCACGGGGAGCACGGCGGCCATGGACAGCGGGACGCTCAGCCAGTCGAAGCGGCCGGGCGCGGGGTGCCTGGACTCGGGCAGCAGCACCGGGCCGAGGACGAGCAGCAGCACCATCGCGGGCAGGTTGACCAGGAAGACCGAGCCCCACCAGAAGTGCTCGACGAGGACGCCGCTCATCACCGAGCCGAGGGCGATGCCGCCGGTCATCACGCCGGACCACAGTCCGATCGCCTTCGCCCGCTGGGCCGGGTCGGTGAACATCGTGCGCAGCAGGGCCATGGTGGACGGCATCAGGGTCGCGCCGCCTATGCCGAGGATCGCGCGGGCCGCGATCAGGGTCTCGGCGCTGTCGGCGTAGGCCGCGAGGAGCGAGGCGCCGCCGAAGGCCGCGGCTCCGACGAGGAGGAGCCTGCGGCGGCCGATGTGGTCGCCGAGCGAGCCCATCGTCATCAGCAGGCCGGCCAGGACGAAGCCGTAGATGTCGAAGATCCACAGCTGCTGGGTGCCGCTCGGCCGGAGGTCGGCGCTGATCGCGGGGGTCGCGAAGTACAGGACGGAGACGTCCATGGACACCAGCAGCAGCGGCAGCATCAGCACACCGAGCGCGGTCCATTCGCGGCGCCCGGCTCGGACGGGGGCGGTGGTGCTCGTCGGGTTCGTCGTCATGCCGGAGACTGTACGAGCGTATTAAACGCTTGTCTAGAACAGGTGTATAAGTCATGCGTCTAGGACAGTTGTATGGTTCCCGGGTAGGCTGAACCGTATGGGACACCGTGAGGATCTGCTCGAAGGCGCCAAGCGCTGCCTGCTGGAGAAGGGCTTCCTGCGCACGACCGCGCGGGACATCGTCCGGGAGTCGGGTACCAACCTGGCGTCGATCGGTTACCACTACGGCTCGAAGGACGCGCTGCTGGTGCAGGCGTACATCTCGCTGATCGAGAGCGTGGGGGAGCGGTTCGACCCGGGACTCGGGACGGAGGTGACGCAGCCCGCCGGATCGCTGGAGCGGTTCCGGGAGATCTGGGCGGGCGTCATCCGTACGGTCCCCGAGTCGCGGTCGATCTGGCTGCTCAGCTTCGAGCTGATGTTCCAGGACGAGCGGCTGGAGGAGGTGCGCAAGCTCCTGGCCGAGGCCCAGCGGGAGGGCCGGGCGGGACTCGCGTCCATGTTCACCGGCGTCCCGGAGGCGGACCTCGGCCCGGACACGGTCGAGACCGAGGGCCGGCTCTACCAGACCCTCCTCAACGGGCTCATGGTCCAGTGGCTCTTCGACCCGGACACGGCGACCACCGCCGAGCAGCTCACCGAGGGGCTGCGGCGGGTGATCCGCGCCGCCACGCGGGACTGACCGCGTTTGCGCGCGGCCCACGGGAGCGGAACAGTGATCCCATGGGTCCCCAGGAGCCGCAGGTGCTGATCGTCGGCTGCGGACCGGTCGGGCTCACCGCCCGGGCCCTGCTGGCGCGCTGGGGCGTACGGAGCCTGCTGATCGAGAAACACGGCGAGCTGTCGCCCTTTCCCCGCTCGCGGCTGGTCAACGTGCGCTCGATGGAGATCTTCCGGCGGCTCGGACTCGACGGTCCCGTCGCCGCCCGTGCGTTCGCCCCGGAGTACGGCCGGGTCCGCTTCCGCGACACCCTGCACGGCCCCGACTTCGCCACGGCGGCGATGACCGGGATCCGCGAGCCGGTGCCGGAGAGCCCGGTGACCGGTGTCGTCACCTCGCAGGACCGGCTGGAGCCCACCCTGCTCGGCGCGGCGGACGCGCCGGTGCGGTTCGGGACCGAACTCGTCGGGCTGACCGAGGAAGCCGACGGGGTCGTGGCCCTGCTCGCCGACCACCGCAGCGGTGCCGAGGAACGCGTCCGGGCCGGGTACCTCCTCGCCGCCGACGGCGCGCACTCCACCGTCCGGCGGCTGCTGGGCATCGGCACCAGCGGGCCGGGGGCGCTGGGCGGCTTCACCACCGTCGTCTTCGACGCCGACCTCGGCCGCTGGTGCGCCAGGGAGCCCGCCGGGGTCTACTTCACCGCCCACGGCTCCTTCCTCCCGCTGTATCCCGAGGGCGGCTGGGCCTGGTTCGGTCCCACGCCCGAGGATCCCGCGCACGCCGACTGGTCCGGCGTCGTCGCGCGCGGTCTCGGGCCCGGCGCCGGCGTACGGCCCGAGGTGCTGCGCGTCCAGCACTGGGTGATGCACGCGTTCGTCGCCGACCGCCTCCGCGAGGGCCGGGTGCTGCTGGCCGGCGACGCCGGGCACGCGGTGCCGATCGTCGGCGGGCTCGGCATGAACGCGGGCGTCGCCGATGTGCACAACCTCTGCTGGAAACTGGCGGGGGTGCTCCACGGCTGGGCGGACCCGCGCCTGCTGGAGAGCTACGGGACGGAACGCGGCCCCGTCGCCCACGCGACCCTCCGTCAGGCGGTGGCCAACGCCGAGCTGGCGGGCCGGGTCATGAACCGGCGCCGGGAACAGCTCCGCACCGGCGCAGCGGCCTCCACGCCGGTCGACGTCCCCTGGTCCGAGCGGTTCTTCGCGCAGCTGGGGCTGATCCTCGGCGTCACCTACCGCTCCACCGCCGTCCTCACCGGCGACGGCGACGGCACCCCGCCCGAGCCCGCGGACCCGGGCACGGACTACGTCCCCACCGCCGAGCCGGGCCGCCGTCTGCCGCACCTCTGGCTCGGCCGCGACCGCTCCACGCTCGACACCTGCGGTGAGTGGTTCACCCTGCTCGCCCCGGACCCCGCCGCCTGGGCACCCCGTCCCGGCCTCCCCTGGCCGCTGCGCGTGGAGCCGCTCGCCGCGGAACACGCCGACGCCTGCGGTCTCACCCCGGACGGCGCGCTGCTCGTCCGCCCCGATGGCCACATCGCCGCCCGCTGGCCCAGACGCCCACCCACCGGCACCGCGCTGACCCACGCCCTCACCACGACCACCGGCACCCGGCCCGCCGGACGGTGACCCGTGAGCCGGTGAGCCACGACCAGGTAGGCCGGCGGCCCGGCACCCCGTGTGTCGGTGAGCCGTGAGCCGGTGAATCGTGGCCCGCTGGCCCGCTGGCCCGCTGGCCCGCTGGCCCGCTGGCCCGCTGGCCCGCTGGCCCGCTGGCCCGCTGGCCCGCTGGCCCGCTGGCCCGCAGGCCCGGTAACCCGTGTGTCGGTGAGCCGTGCCCCGTGAGCCGGTGACCCGGGGAGCCGGTGACCCGGGGAGCCGGTGACCCGGGGATTCGGTCACGGCCGCTGATTCGTCAGCCGGTCAGAGCCGGGCCCGTTTCAGCGCCATGTGCAGCAGCAGCCGGTCCTCGCCGTCGTCCAGGTCCAGGCCGGTCAGCTGTTCCACGCGGGACAGGCGGTAGTAGAGCGTCTGGCGGTGGATGCCCAGCTCGGAGGCCGTGCGGCCGGCCTGGCCCGCGCAGTCGAGGAAGACCTCGGCGGTGCGGGCCAGTTCCCGGTGGGCGGGGGAGAGCAGCGGGCCGACCACGCGGTCGTGCGCGGCCTGGGGCGGCAGCGCGGTCAGCAGCCGGTACGGCCCGATCCGCGCCCACTGCGCGACCGGCCCGAACCGCGGCTCGGCCAGCGCGGCCCGCGCGGCGGCCGTGGCCTCCTGCCAGACCGTGCCCAGCTCGGCGAGGCCGGTGCGGGGCTCGCCCACGCCGGCCGCGACGGCGGCGCCCGCGGCCCCCGCGGTGAGTCCCGCGGCGACCGCCGCCGCCACCCGGGCCCCGACCCCGCGGGCCGCGCCGCCCGCCGCCCCGCGCGCCCCCTCGGCCTCCTTCAGCAGCCGCGTGGCCGCCGCCAGCGCGGGTGCGCTCGTCTCCGTGGTCCGCAGCCGCACCAGCAGCGCCAGGCTCTGCCCGGTCGCCCCCCACGGCAGCGTGCACAGCGCGGTGGCGTGCGGGATCGTACGGGCGGCCGGGGCGTCGTCCGGGTCGGCCGACGGCCAGGGCGCGACACACACCAGGGTGTGCGGACCGTCCGCGCGGGGTCCCAGGGCGGTGCGCAGTTCGGCCACCGCCATGTCCCGCTGCCAGCCGCTCTCCGCGGTGAGCACCGCCCGCAGCTCCCGGCTGAGCCCGGCCCCGGCCTCCGCCTCGTCGGCGAGCAGCGCGCCGATCCGGCCGGCCACCCCCATCGCGGCGGCCAGCTGGGCGTCGGTCGGCCCGGGTTCGTGCTCCAGGAGCCAGACGTAGCCGAGGACGACGCCCCGGTGACGCACGGGCAGGCAGATCCGGCCGCGGTAGACGCCGGCCTCGGTGCTCGGCGGGATGCGGACCGGACCGGTCGCGCGGGTGATGCCGAAGCCCTCGAACCAGGCCCGGACCGTGGCCGTGGAGCGCCGGGTCAGGATCGAGCGGGTGCGCACCGGGTCCAGCGCGGACGGGTCCAGCTCGTCCTCGCTGTCGTAGGCACCGAAGGCGATCAGCTCGAAGTCGCGGTTCTCCAGGGTCGCGGGCACCCCGAGCAGCTCCGAGATCTCGTCCACCAGCTCCTGGTAGTCCGCCTTGAACGCCTTGAAATCCGCCGCCACTCGGGCATTCTCCCTCATTCCCCGGCCGCCTTCATACAACTGTCTGAGATCCCGGGCACGGATGCGTGACAGCTGTCGATGGCCGAGGATCGGAGAGATCCTTAGGTTTCACGGTGGTTCTCCGTGCCGTACCCGAATCGTCGGATGACGGCCGTATTTGGTGCTTGTCTGTGGAGGTGCCCCGTGCTGGGTCCCGTGATTCTCGCCGCGTCGCGCAGCGACCGGATGCGACGCCTGATCTCGGCGGCCCCGGTGACCAAGCAGGTCGTCGACCGCTTCATCCCCGGCGAGACCGTGGCCGACGTCGTCCCGATCATCGAGGACATGACGGCCAAGGGCCTGGAGCTGACGATGGACGTCGTCGGCGAGGACATCACCACCCCCGAGCAGGCGGCCCACGCCCGCGACGCCTACCTGGCGCTGATCGACCACCTCAAGGAGCTGGAGCTCGGCGAGCGCGTGGAGATGTCCGTCAAGCTGTCGATGTTCGGCCAGGCGCTGGAGAACGGCCACGAGCTGGCCCTCGCCAACGTCCGCCCGGTCGTCGAGGCGGCCGCCGCCATCGGTACGACGGTGACGCTGGACGCCGAGGACCACACCACCCTCGACTCGATGTTCGCCATCCACGAGGAGCTGCGGAAGGACTTCCCGCAGACCGGCTGCGTCATCCAGGCCTACCTCTTCCGCACCGAGGCCGACGCCCGCCGCCTCGCGGCCTCCGGCAGCCGCGTCCGCCTGGTCAAGGGCGCCTACAAGGAGCCCGCCGAGGTCGCCTACCAGCAGAAGCACGAGATAGACAAGGCGTACGTCCGGATCCTGCGGATCCTCATGGACGGCGAGGGCTACCCGATGATCGGGTCGCACGACCCACGCCTGATCGCGATCGCCCAGGAGCTGGCCCACAAGGCCGGCCGTAAGCTCGACGAGTACGAGTTCCAGATGCTCTACGGCATCCGCGGCGACGAACACCTGCGGCTGGCCGCCGAGGGCCACCGCATGCGCGTCTACACCGCCTACGGCACCGACTGGTACGGCTACTTCATGCGCCGTCTCGCGGAGAAGCCGGCCAACCTCCGGTTCTTCCTCCGTTCCATGGTCAGCAAGGGCTGAGCCCGCACACCCGCTCACGTACAAGGAGTTACGGATCTCATGGACGCTGTGACCCAGGTCCCCACCCCCGTCAACGAGCCGGTGCACGGCTACGCCCCCGGCTCGCCCGAGCGCGCCCGGCTGGAGGTCAAGCTCAAGGAGCTGGCCGAGAACCCGATCGACCTGCCGATGACCATCGGCGGGGAGAAGCGGATGGGCGGCGGCGAGACCATCCAGGTGGTCCAGCCGCACAACCACAAGTCCGTCATCGGCACCCTGCGCAACGCCACCCAGCAGGACGCGCAGGACGCCATCGACGCGGCCCTGGCCGCCGCGCCGGCCTGGCGTGCGATGTCCTTCGACGACCGCGCCGCGATCATCCTGCGCGCCGCCGAGCTGCTGGCCGGCCCCTGGCGCGAGACCCTCGCCGCCTCCACCATGCTGGGCCAGTCCAAGACCGCGCAGCAGGCCGAGATCGACACGCCCTGCGAGCTGGTCGACTTCTGGCGCTTCAACGTCCACTACGCCCGCCAGATCCTCGCCGAGCAGCCCCCGGCGAACTCCCCGGGCGTGTGGAACCGCCTGGACCACCGCCCGCTGGAGGGCTTCGTCTACGCGATCACGCCGTTCAACTTCACGGCGATCGCCGGCAACCTGCCCACCGCCCCCGCCCTGATGGGCAACGTGGTGGTCTGGAAGCCGTCCCCGACGCAGACCCACGCGGCCGTCCTCCTCATGCAGCTGCTGGAGGAGGCGGGCCTGCCCAAGGGCGTCATCAACCTCGTCACCGGCGACGGCATCGAGGTCTCCAAGGTCGCCCTGGAGCACCGGGACCTCGCGGGCATCCACTTCACCGGTTCGACCAAGACCTTCCAGTACCTGTGGAAGACGGTCGGCACCAACATCGAGAAGTACCGCTCCTACCCGCGCCTGGTCGGCGAGACCGGCGGCAAGGACTTCCTCGTCGCGCACCCGTCGGCCGACCGCGCGGTGCTGAAGACCGCCCTCACCCGGGGCGCCTTCGAGTACCAGGGCCAGAAGTGCAGCGCCACCTCCCGCGCCTACATCCCGGCCTCCATCTGGAACTCGGGCTTCAAGGAGGAGTTCGCGGCCGAGGTCGACTACCTGACCATGGGTGACGTCACCGACCTGTCGAACTTCATCGGCGCCGTCATCGACGACCGTGCGTTCGCCAAGAACAAGGCCGCGATCGACCGTGCCAAGGCGGACCCGGCGTGCACGATCGTCGCGGGCGGCACCTACGACGACTCGGTGGGTTACTTCGTCCGCCCGACCGTCATCGAGTGCACCGACCCGGAGAACGAGGTCTTCACGACCGAGTACTTCGGCCCGATCCTCGCCGTGTACGTCTACGAGGACGACCGGTACGACGAGATGCTGACCCAGATGGAGTCGGTCTCGGACTACGCCCTCACCGGCTCGGTCATCGCGGGCGACCGTGCCGCCGCCGCCCACACGATGGAGAAGCTCCGCTACGCGGCGGGCAACTTCTACATCAACGACAAGTCGACCGGCGCCGTCGTCGGCCAGCAGCCCTTCGGCGGCGGCCGCGCCTCCGGCACCAACGACAAGGCCGGTGCCCCGCAGAACCTCCAGCGCTGGACTCTGACCCGCGCCATCAAGGAGACCCTGGTCCCGCCGACCGACTACGCCTACCCGCACATGGGCTGACCCCCACCCCCCCGGACACGGGCCGGCAGGACTGACCTTCGAGGCAGGCCTGCCGGCCCGTTCCCATGCCGGGGCGCCCTTCCCGAGAATGACGCCATGGCCATCCGCATGCGTACCGCCCACACCGCCGACCTCGACCCGTCCGACCTCCGTGACGTACGCGCCCTGCTGGACGCCGCGTTCGACGGGGACTTCTCCGCCGAGGACTGGGACCACGGGCTCGGCGGGATGCACGTGCTGATCCGGGACGGGGGCGGGCTCGCCGCTCACGGGGCGTTGGTGCTGCGCCGGGTGCGGCACCGGGGACGCTGGCTGCGGACCGGGTACGTGGAGGCCGTGGCGGTGCGGGCCGACGTGCGGCGCACCGGGCTCGGCGGGCGGGTGATGGCCGAGCTGGAGCGGCTGGCCGACCGGGCCTACGACCTCGGCGCGCTCGCCGCGAGCGAGGACGGGGCCCCGCTCTACACCGCCCGGGGCTGGCAGCGCTGGCCCGGACAGGTGCACGCCCTCTCACCGGACGGGATCGTCCGGCTGCGGGAGGAGGAGGGCGGTGTGTACGTACGGCCCGCGCTCGCCGGACCACTCGATCCCGACGGCGAGCTGGTCTTCGACTGGCGCGACGGCGACGTGACCTGACCCCCCACCCGAACGCGCGAAAGCCCAGCTCAGAGCGGTGTGACGCGGCCCGCCGTCTCAGATAGTAGGAAGTCCGAGTAATTGGGCAGACAGACGCGGGCCGCTCCCTTAGTTTGAAAGGAGCCGAACGTCTCGCTCGATCCAGCGAATGGCGGTCGAGAGCCAGGCCCCGTGCAGGCAACCCCTGCGGCCGGTGCTCCCCGCCTCTTCCGGCGACTCGCAACCCTCACTGCCGTGCTCCCCGTATGCCGAAGGAGTCGATCGCCATGGCCGAGACGACCGTCCGCCGCCGAGTCCGCCACGCGTCCCACACGAGCGAGTCCGACCGCAAGAACGCCGCCGCCGCCCTCCAGCGCGCCCTGGACCGCCGGGACAACGGCGGCTCGACCGGCCACTGAGCCGGACCACCGGCCGGGAGCCGCATCCCGCGGGGTGCGGCGCGGCCTCAGCCGCCGCGCCGCACCTCGAAGTGGTCGATCCGCCGCCCGTCCAGCGCCAGCGCCGACACCGCCAGCCGCGGTGACGCGCCCGCCCGCACCTCCACCGACAGCAGCGAGAAACCGGTGTAGCGCACCCGCGACCAGTCCGCCGTCTCCGGCACGCGGTCCCTGCCCTCCGCCCAGACGAAGGTCCGCACGGCCTCGTGCCGGGTGACCCGCCCCTCGTGGCTGTCCGCGACGCCCGGGGGGAAGGCGTACAGGTCACGGCCGCCGCCGCCCGCCGTCACGTACACGGTGCCGTCCCGGGCGGGATCGGTGGAGCCGCCGACCGGCACCGCCCGGCCGACCCCTGCGGTCCCGATCGCGTCGGTGCGCTCGTACACATGGTTGTGACCGTTGATCACCAGATCCACCCGGTGCCGCGCGAACAGCGGCAGCCACTCCCGCCGGACGCCCCCGTCCGAGGCGTGCCGGGAGGTGGAGTAGGCGCAGTGGTGGAAGAAGACGACCACGAAGTCGATGCCGTCGCCCGCGCGCAGCCGGCGCAGCGTCCGGTCCAGCCAGGCCGTCTGCCGGCCGCCGCTGCGCCCGAGGTTGGCGGGGATCTCGTACGACACGTCGTTGGCGTCCAGCGCGACGAAGCCGGCGTTCCCGTACACGAAGGCGTAGGCGCCCGGTGTGCCGTGCGGGTCGAAGCCGGTCTCCGGCAGGGAGAACCGGGCCAGCTGGCCGCCGTAGCCGTCCGGCGAGTACCAGGCCTCCATGTCGTGGTTGCCGGTCGTCACCATCCACGGCACGGACCGCGCCACCGGCTCGTTCTGCTTCAGGAACAGGTCCCAGTGGGCGGGGTCGTAGCCGTCCGTGCGCTGCCCGGTGCCGTCGGCGTCCGCGTAGCAGATGTCCCCGGCGTGCAGGTGGAAGGCGGGCTCCTGGCGCAGCACCAGCGCGTCGCCGGCGCTCGCCGCCCGGCCCACCCCCTGGTCGCCGAAGGCCGTGAACACGAAGCGCTCCGGACGGGCGGGCGCCGTGCGGAAGGAGGCGATGGCCGCGCGGTGGCCGGCGGCGGCCGGGTCCCAGCCGTCGTGGCCGACGCCGTAGTGGTACGTCGTCCCGGGCGTGAGGCCGTCCACGGCCGCGTGCACGTAGTACTGCTCCAGCGCGGGCCGCACCCCGGGCACCCCGGGCGTGTGCAGCGGCCGTACCTCGGCCGCGATCCGGCGCCCGAGGTCGTCGGGGCGCAGCCCGAGCCGCACGTACGGCCGGCGCACCGGGAAGGGCGCCTGCCAGGAGATCCGCATCCGGGTGCGGGGGTCGGGGCCGAAGGCGAGATGGCGGCCGAACGGGCGCACCACCGAACCCGGCGCCCGCGAACCGGCCGGGCCCGGCCGGCCCGACGCGCTCCGGCGGCCGGCCGGCAGACCGCCCGCCACCGCGCCCGCCGTCACCAGCGTGCGGCGCGGGAGCACCCGGGTGCGCAGGTACGCGTACTGCTCGGCCATGCTCAGCCGTCCGGCGAGCGCGCGGGGGATGCCGACGTCGGGGGTGTCCATAGACGGGAACTTCCCCCTCACGGCCAACGCCCTTGCCGCACAGGGCTGAACGCCAGCCGACGGGAGCACCCCGGCCACCCGTCCGGGTGTCCGCATGGCGGACAGGGCGTGTCATCCCATGGGACGAGGAGTAGGGTGCCGACATGTCTCGCAGCATCAATCTCGCAGTGATCCCCGGTGACGGCATCGGCCAGGAGGTCGTGGCCGAGGGTCTCAAGGTCCTCTCCGCCGTCCTGCCGCAGGATGTGAAGCTGGAGACCAAGGAGTACGACTTCGGCGCCCGGCGCTACCACGCCACCGGTGAGACCCTCACCGACGCCGACCTCGACTCCCTCAAGCAGCACGACGCGATCCTGCTCGGCGCCATCGGCGACCCGAGCGTCCCGTCCGGTGTCCTGGAGCGCGGCTTCCTGCTCAAGCTCCGCTTCGCCTTCGACCACCACGTCAACCTGCGCCCCTCGAAGCTGCTCCCCGGCGTCGCCACCCCGCTCGCCGGCCAGCCGGAGATCGACTTCGTCGTCGTCCGCGAGGGCACCGAGGGCCCGTACACCGGCAACGGCGGCACCATCCGCAAGGGCACCGAGCACGAGGTCGCCACCGAGGTGTCGGTCAACACCGCCTACGGTGTCGAGCGCGTGGTCCGCGACGCCTTCGAGCGTGCCCAGGCCCGCCCGCGCAAGAAGCTCACGCTGGTCCACAAGAACAACGTGCTGACCTTCGCCGGGCACCTGTGGACGAACACCTTCAACAAGGTGGCCCAGGAGTACCCCGAGGTCACCACCGACTACATCCACGTCGACGCGGCGACGATCTACCTCGTCACCGACCCCGCCCGCTTCGACGTCATCGTCACCGACAACCTCTTCGGCGACATCATCACCGACCTCGCCGCGGCCGTCTCCGGCGGCATCGGCGTGGCCGCCTCCGGGAACATCAACCCCGGCGGCGATTTCCCGTCCATGTTCGAGCCGGTCCACGGCTCGGCCCCGGACATCGCCGGCCAGGGCAAGGCCGACCCCACCGCCACCGTCCTGTCCGTCGCCCTGCTGCTGCGCCACCTGGGCTACGACAGCGAGGCCGACCGCATCGACGCGGCGGTCACCGCCGACCTCACCGAGCGCGCCGGGCAGCCCGCCCGGAGCACCTCCGAGATCGGCGACGCGCTCGCCGTACGCGTAGCCGGCTGACCCGCCGCGCTACACCGAGCCGCCGGGTCGCAACCGCACCCGGCGGCTTTTCCTGTGCCTCGCCGGGTGCCACCATCAACCCTGGGCCACTTTCACCCCGATTCCGTCCGCTGCCGGGCCCGCGCGATAATCGAACGCGGAGCCGCGATATGAGGGAATGCTCGGACGTCCTAGCACTGGCGACCGGCAGTACAGGGGTGAGCGCGGCCCGTCACTACAACCGGTGAAGGACACCACATGACGACGCCCACGATCGAGCTCAAGCCTTCCGCCAGCCCGCTCGCCGCCGCAGAGCGCGAGGCGATCCTGGCCCACCCGGGCTTCGGCCGCCACTTCACCGACCACATGGTGACGATCAAGTGGACCGAGGGCCGCGGCTGGCACGACGGCCAGCTCGTTCCGTACGCGCCGATCCCCCTCGACCCGGCCACCCACGTCCTGCACTACGCGCAGGAGATCTTCGAGGGCCTGAAGGCGTACCGGCAGCCCGACGGCTCGGTCGCCCTCTTCCGGCCGGACCAGAACGCCCAGCGCTTCCAGCGTTCCGCCCGCCGTCTCGCCATGCCGGAGCTGCCGGTCGAGACGTTCGTCGAGGCCTGTGACGCCCTGGTCCGGCAGGACATCGACTGGGTGCCCGCGCACGGCGGCGAGGAGTCGCTGTACCTGCGTCCCTTCATGATCGCCACCGAGGTCGGGCTGGGCGTGAGGCCCGCCAACGAGTACCTCTTCGTCGTGATCGCCTCCCCGGCCGGTGCGTACTTCCCGGGCGGCGTCAAGCCGGTCTCCATCTGGGTCTCCGAGGACCGCGTCCGGGCCGTCCCCGGCGGCATGGGCGACGCCAAGACCGGCGGCAACTACGCCGCGTCCCTGCTCGCCCAGGCCGAGGCCGCCGCCAAGGGCTGCGACCAGGTCTGCTACCTCGACGCGGTCGAGCACAAGTGGGTCGAGGAACTGGGCGGGATGAACCTGTACTTCGTGTACGGCAACAAGATCATCACGCCCACCCTGACCGGCTCCATCCTGGAGGGCGTCACCCGTGACTCCCTGCTGGCCGTCGCCCGTGACCTCGGGTACGAGTCGGAGGAGGGGCGCGTCTCCGTGGACCAGTGGCAGCGCGACTCGGAGAACGGCACCCTCACCGAGGTCTTCGCGTGCGGCACCGCCGCCGTGATCACCCCGGTCGGCACCATCAAGCGGGCCGGCGCGGAGTGGCAGCAGAGCGGTGGCGAGCCGGGCGAGGTCACCCTGCGGCTGCGTGAGGCCCTGCTCGACCTGCAGCGGGGCAAGGCCGAGGACCAGCACGGCTGGATGCACCGCGTCGGCTGACGGCTCAGCGGGAACTGCGTGACAGGCCGTCGATCGTCTGCGGGTCCGTCGTGGCCTGTCGCGCAGTTCCCCGCGCCCCTCCGGGGCGCTCCTCGGCGAGCGTCAGCAGCAGGTACACCACCCCGCCGGTCAGCCCCGACAGCAGGAAGCTGCAGTCCACCCCGCCGGTCAGGGACAGCAGCGGGCCCTGGTACGACGGCAGGGAGACCGCCAGCAGGCCGACGCCGGCGCCGAGCGCCCAGGACACGGTCGCCCGCACGTTCCAGCCCGCCCGGTACCAGTAGATCCCGCCCCGGGAGCGGCGGTTGAAGACCTGGAGGGCGTCGGCGTCGTACAGCCCGCGGCAGCGGGCGAAGCCGATGAGGGTGATGACCGCCCAGGGTGTGCCGATGGCGGTGAGCAGGAGCACGAAGGACGTCATCGCCGACTGCGCGTCCCACGCGTAGTGGCCGGCGAAGACGCAGGCCGTGGCCACGATCGCCACGGTGCAGGTGGCACGGGCGCGGGAGGCGCGGGGCAGGATCGCGTCCAGGTCCAGGCCCATGGAGTACAGCATCAGCCCCGCGTTGCCGACCGAGCCCGCGGAGGCGGACAGCAGCAGCGGCACCAGGTACCAGCCGGGGGAGGCCGCGACCAGCGGGCCCGCGTAGTCGGTGGCCGAGCCGGCCGCGTACGCCGTGAACGTGCCGAAGAGCTGGGGGACCAGCAGGCCGAGGACCAGCCCGAGCCAGGTGCCGTGCAGCACGCGGCGCGAGGAGTGGCGGGCCGGGGAGATGTAGCGGGTGTAGTCGCCGAGCAGCGTGATGAAGGCGATGGGGCCGGACAGGCCCGCCGCCACCGCCGCCAGGAACCAGGTCGGCCAGAAGGAGCCCAGCAGGTAGCCGCCGGCGTCCGGCAGCGGGCCGGTGCCGAAGTGCGGGGCGTAGGCGAGGACGCCGAGCAGCAGCAGGGCCGTCATGCCGATCGCGAGGACGCGGGACATGGCGAGCAGCACCCGGTAGCCGTAGACCGCGCCGGCGACGGTCGCGGCGGCGAGCACCGCGTAGACGAGGGCGTACGACACCCCGTCCGCCGGCACCCCGAAGAGCCGGCCGAGGACCCTCAGCATCACGTCCCCGCCGATCCACACCGTCAGCGCGGTGTAGCCGAGCGCCAGCAGCAGCCCGACCACCGAGCCGACGAGCCGGCCGCGCACCCCGAACTGGGCGCCGGAGGAGGTGGACAGGTTGGTCGCGGTGCGCAGGGAGACCAGCGCGAGCGGGGCCGTGAACAGGGTGCCGACCACCGTGCCCGCCGCGATCGCGGTCACCGACGCCCACCAGCCGAGCCCGAAGGACGGCGGCAGCCAGCCGAAGATGATCACCCCGAGACAGAGGTTGGAGCCGAGCAGGATCGACACCAGGTCCCGTGGCCCGCTGGTGCGTTCCTCGTCCGGGATGGTGTCGACACCGCGCTGTTCTATCGGCATGGCTGGTCTCCTTCGGCGGCCGCCTCACTGGATTAGAGCGACGTTCAATGTGGCGTGAAGTCTGCCGACCGGTCAATGCTTCCGTGCCATGAAATCTGTGTTTAGAGTGGTGCTCTAAGTCGGGGAAGGCAAGGAGGTGCCGGGTCGTGAGACTGACCCCCACGGAACGTGACCGGCTGCTGCTGTTCGGAGCCGCCGAGCTGGCCCGGGCCCGCCGGGCGCGCGGCCTGCGGCTGAACGTGCCCGAGGCCACCGCGCTGATCGCGGACACCGTGTGCGAGGCGGCCCGGGACGGCAGGCGGCTCGCCGAGGCCGTCGAGGCGGCCCGCTCGGTGCTCGGTCCCGAGGACGTACTGCCGGGCGTCGCCGACGTCGTCACCGAGGTGATGGTGGAGGCCGTCTTCGACGACGGCTCCCGGCTCGCGGTCGTCTCCGACCCCATCGGCTGGGGGTCCCCCCGCGAAGCAGGGGGAAGCCTCGGCGAGCACGCCCCGGGCGCCCTGCTCCCCGGCCCGCAGCACGCCGACCCGGAGCCGGTCGTCCGGCTCCGCGTGACCAACACCGCGACCGTGCCGGTCTCCGTCACCTCCCACTTCCACTTCTTCGAGGCCAACCCGCGGCTCGACTTCGACCGCCGGCAGGCCTACGGCATGCGGCTCGCCGTCCCCGCCGGCTCCTCCGTCCGCTTCGGACCCGGGGAGAGCGCGGAGGTCGGGCTCGTGCCGATCGGCGGCGAGCGGATAGCGATCGGCTTCGCCGGACTGGTCGACGGGCCGCTGGACGCGCCCGGAGCCGCAGAGGAGGCACTGCGCAGGGCCGCCGCCTGCGGATACCTGGGAGTTCCCCGTGAGGAGGTCAACCGATGAGCCGACCCGGAGGGCACCCCGCCGAAGCCCGGCGGCTCACCCCCCACGAGTACGCGGCCACCCACGGCCCGCGCGCCGGCGACCGCATCCGCCTGGGCGACAGCGGGCTGACCGTCCGGGTGGAGTCCGACTCGCAGCAGTACGGCGACGAGTTCCTCGCCGGCTTCGGCAAGACGGCCCGCGACGGACTGCACCTGAAGGCCGCCGCCGTCCGCGCCACCTGTGACGTCGTGATCAGCAACGTCGTCGTGATCGACGCGGTGCAGGGGATCAGGAAGGTCTCCATCGGCATCCGCGAGGGCCGGATCTGCGCGATCGGCCGCGCCGGCAACCCCGACACCCTCGACGGCGTCGACGTCGTCGTCGGCACCGGCACCTCGATCGTCTCCGGCGAGGGGCTGATCGCCACCGCCGGGGCCGTCGACACCCACGTCCACCTGCTGTCGCCGCGGATCATGGAGGCGTCCCTCGCCTCCGGCGTCACCACGGTCATCGGGCAGGAGTTCGGCCCGGTGTGGGGCGTCGGCGTCAACTCGCCCTGGGCGCTGCGGCACGCCTTCAACGCCTTCGACGCCTGGCCGGTCAACATCGGCTTCCTCGGCCGGGGTTCCTCCTCCCACGAGGCACCGCTGATCGAGGCCCTGGCCGAGGGCGGGGCGAGCGGCTTCAAGGTGCACGAGGACATGGGCGCCCACACCCGCGCCCTGGACACCGCGCTGCGGGTCGCCGAGGAACACGACGTCCAGGTGGCCCTGCACAGCGACGGCCTGAACGAGTGCCTGTCGGTCGAGGACACCCTCAGGGTGCTGGAGGGCCGCACGATCCACGCCTTCCACATCGAGGGCTGCGGCGGCGGACACGTGCCCAACGTGCTGAAGATGGCCGGCGTGCCGAACGTCATCGGCTCCTCCACCAACCCCACCCTGCCCTTCGGCCGGGACGCGGTCGCCGAGCACTACGGCATGATCGTCTCCGTCCACGACCTCAAGCCCGACCTGCCCGGCGACGCGGCCATGGCCCGCGACCGCATCCGCGCCGGCACCATGGGCGCCGAGGACGTGCTGCACGACCTGGGCGCGATCGGCATCACCTCCTCCGACGCGCAGGGCATGGGCCGCGCCGGTGAGACGGTCCGCCGCACGTTCGCCATGGCCGGCAAGATGAAGGCCGAGCTGGGGCCCCTGCTTCCCCATGACGGGGAGGGCGGCGACCGCGAGGGCGACGACAACGCCCGCGTGCTGCGCTACATGGCCAAGCTGACCATCAACCCGGCCCTCGCGCACGGCCTCGCCCACGAGGTCGGCTCGATCGAGACCGGCAAGCTCGCCGACATCGTGCTGTGGCGCCCGGAGTACTTCGGCGCCAAGCCGCAGCTCGTCCTCAAGGCCGGCTTCCCGGCGTACGGCGTGGTCGGCGACCCCAACGCGGCCACCGACACCTGCGAACCCCTCGTACTGGGGCCGCAGTTCGGGTCGTACGGCGCCACGGCCGCGGACATCTCGGTGGCGTTCGTCGCCCGGGCGGCCGCCGACCAGGGCAACGACACCATGCCGACCCGCCGGCGCAGGGTCGCCGTGCGCGGCACCCGGGGCATCGGCCCCGCCGACCTCCGCCTGAACTCCCGTACCGGAGCGGTCGACGTCGACCAGCGCACCGGCCTGGTCACCCTCGACGGCGACCCGCTGCGCTCCGAGCCCGTCGACTCCGTCTCCCTCAACCGCCTCTACTTCCTCTAATCACCAGGGATTTCCTATGACCACCCCCGCAGCCGACGGCTTCCGCATGCCTGCCGAGTGGACCCCGCACGAGCGCACCTGGATGGCGTGGCCCAGCCCCAACCCCACCTTCGAGGACCCGGACGACCTCCGCCTCTCCCGGATGGCCTGGGCGTCGGTGGCCCGCGCCGTCCTGCGCTTCGAACCGGTGACGGTGGTGTGCGGCCCCGGCCAGTCGGCGGACGCCCAGGCCCTCCTCGGCCCCGGCGTCGACACCGTCGAGCGGGAGCTGGACGACGCCTGGATGCGGGACATCGGCCCCACCTTCCTCACCGACGGCACGGGCCGGCTGGCCGCCGTCGACTGGACGTTCAACGGCTGGGGCGCCCAGGACTGGGCCCGCTGGGAGCACGACGCCAAGATCGGCGCGTACGTCTCCGACCTCGCGGGCGCGAAGACGTACGCCTCGAAGCTGGTCAACGAGGGCGGAGCCATCCACGTCGACGGCGAGGGCACCGTGCTGCTCACCGAGACCGTGCAGCTCGGCCCCGAGCGCAACCCGCACTGGTCGAAGGAGGAGGTCGAGGCGGAGATCCACGCCCACCTCGGCACCCGCAAGGCGATCTGGCTGCCGCGCGGCCTGACCGGCGACTATCCCCCCAACGGCTTCGGCACCCTCGGCCACGTCGACATCGTCGCCGCCTTCGCCCGGCCCGGTGTCGTGGTCGCGCACCACCAGCCGGACCCGGCCCACCCCGACCACGAGGTCACCAAGGAGGTCATCGGCCTGCTGAAGTCGGCGACCGACGCGCGGGGCCGCCGCCTGGAGGTCGTGGAGGTGCCCGCGCCGACCGCCCTGGAGGCCGACGGGCACTGGGCGGACTACTCCTACATCAACCACTACCTGTGCAACGGCGGCCTGGTGCTGTGCGGCTTCGACGACCCGCGCGACGAGATCGCCGCGGGCATCTTCCGCCGGCTGTTCCCCGAACGCACGGTGACCCTGGTGGACGCGCGTACGATCTTCGCGGGCGGAGGCGGTATCCACTGCATCACGCAACAGCAGCCGAAGGTCTGACACGTACAGGAGCAGCAGATGGCCGGTGCGGGCCGGGCGCGCAGGAACGCGCCGCCGCGCGAGGAGGTCCTCGCCGCCGCCATGGACATGATCGCCGAGCGCGGTCTGGAGAAGCTCACCATGGCGGGGCTGGGCCGCGAGGTCGGCATGAGCAGCGGCCATCTCCTGTACTACTTCCGCTCCAAGGACGAGCTGCTGCTCCAGACCCTGGAGTGGAGCGAGGGCCGGCTGGGCGCGGAGCGGGGACGGCTGCTGGCCGGTTCCGGGAGCGCGCGGGAGCGGCTGTCCGCGTACGTCGACCTGTACGTCCCCGACGGGCACCGCGATCCGCACTGGACCCTGTGGCTGGAGGTCTGGAACCGCTCGCAGAACGCCGACGAGGACGCGCGGGCCCGGCAGGCCGCGATCGAGGGGGCCTGGCACCGGGACCTGGTCGCGCTGATCGCCGAGGGGATCTCACGCGGGGAGTTCCGGCACGTGGACGCGGACCGCTTCGCCTCGCGGCTGCGTGCGCTGCTCGACGGATTCTCCATCCACGTCGCGATCGGACTGCGGGGCACCGACCGGGACCAAGTGCTCCGGCACGTCCGGGAGTTCATCGAGGACGCGCTGCCGGCCGTCGCGTAGGCGCGGCACAGACAAAGGAATCGTTCGTTCCGCGGGCGGGCATGTACCCGCCCATGGGACGACAACACTGGAAGAAGATCTGGGTCGGCTCGGCCGGGAACATGGTCGAGTGGTTCGACTGGTTCGTGTACGCGAGCTTCGCCACGTACTTCGCCGGCGCCTTCTTCCCGAGCGGCAACCCCACCGCCCAGCTGATGAACACCGCCGGCATCTTCGCCGTCGGTTTCTTCATGCGCCCCGTCGGCGGCTGGCTGCTGGGCAGGGTCGGTGACCGCAAGGGCCGCAAGGCCGCGCTGACGCTGACCGTGACGCTCATGTCGGCCTCGGCGGTCCTCATCGCCGTCGCCCCCACCTACGGGGTCGCCGGCTACGGCGGCGCGCTCGTCCTGCTCGTCGCCCGCCTGCTCCAGGGCCTGTCCGTGGGCGGCGAGTACGCGGCCAGCGCCACCTATCTGACCGAAGCCTCGGACCCGAGGCGCCGCGGCTTCGCCTCCAGCTTCCAGTACGTGTCCATGACCGCCGGTCAGATCGTCGGCCTCGGCCTGCAGATCGTCCTCCAGCGCACCATGTCCGACGACGCCCTGCACAGCTACGGCTGGCGCATCCCGTTCGTCGTCGGCGCGCTCGGCGCGGCCGTCGTCTTCTACCTGCGCCGGCACATGCTGGAGACCGAGGTGTACGAGGAGGACACCTCGCACGCCGGGGAGCGCGGCACCCTGCGCGCACTGTGGCAGCACCGGCGGGAGGCGTTCCTGGTCGTCGCCCTCACCATGGGCGGCACGGTGGCCTACTACACCTACACCACCTACCTCACCAAGTACCTGTCCAACTCGGCGGGCCTGTCCAAGCAGACCGCGACCCTGGTCTCCTTCACCGCGCTGATCGTCTTCGCCTGCCTCCAGCCGCTCGCGGGCGCCCTGTCCGACCGCATCGGCCGCCGCCCGCTGCTGATCACCTTCGCCGTCGGCTCCACCTTCCTGACGGTCCCGATCATGACGCTGCTGCGGCACGCGGACGGCTACTGGTCCGCCCTCGGCCTCGCCCTGCTCGCGCTGGTCGTGGTCACCGGCTACACCTCCATCAACGCCTGTGTGAAGGCCGAGCTGTTCCCGACCGGTGTCCGCGCGCTCGGTGTCGCCCTGCCGTACGCCATCGCCAACGCCCTCTTCGGCGGCACCGCCGAGTACGTGGCGCTGTGGTTCAAGAAGGCCGGCATCGAGTCCGGCTTCTACTGGTACGTGGCCGCCTGCGCCGCCGTGTCCCTCGTGGTGTACGTCACCATGCGCGAGACGAAGGACCTGGACCTGGGCCGGGTGAAGGCCGCCGGGGGAGCCGGGGACGGATCCGCCGAGTCCACCGTGACGACCGCATCCTGAGACGGTCGGTGAGCCGGGGGCGGGGCTGTGCCAGACTGCCCCCGTGCTCTCGTTCGCCATGATTATTGGCAGCAGGCGCGCCGGTCCGCAGTGACCACCTCGTACGACCAGGTGCGGGTGGCCACCGTCGTCCTCGACCCGCGCGCAGACCTCTCGCACCCGCGAGGGGTTTTTTCGTTTTCCGGCCCACCTTCAGCCGGCGACGGAGCGCGAGGGAGCATGGAGGAACGGTGGAACCGGTCAATCCGGTACAGACCGAAGATCCACAACAGGAGCCTTGAGACCATGACCGAGACGGCAACCAGCGAGCTCGACGACTCGTTCCACGTCTTCGACACCACGCTGCGCGACGGCGCGCAGCGCGAGGGCATCAACCTCACCGTCGCGGACAAGCTCGCCATCGCCCGGCACCTGGACGACTTCGGCGTGGGCTTCATCGAGGGCGGCTGGCCCGGCGCGAACCCCCGCGACACCGAGTTCTTCGCCCGCGCGCAGGCGGAGATCGACTTCCGGCACGCGCAGCTGGTCGCCTTCGGCGCCACCCGCCGCGCCGGCGCGAAGGCCGCCGAGGACCCGCAGGTCAACGCCCTCCTGGAGTCCGGCGCCCCGGTGATCACGCTGGTCGCCAAATCGCACGACCGGCACGTGGAGCTGGCGCTGCGCACCACCCTGGACGAGAACCTGGAGATGGTCCGCGACACCGTGTCCTACCTGCGGGAGCAGGGCCGCCGGGTCTTCGTGGACTGCGAGCACTTCTTCGACGGCTACCGCGCCAACCCCGAGTACGCCAAGGCCGTCGTCCGGACGGCCGCGGAGGCCGGCGCCGACGTGGTCATCCTCTGCGACACCAACGGCGGCATGCTCCCCGCCCAGGTGCACGCGGTGGTCTCCACCGTCCTCGCCGACACCGGCGCCCGGCTCGGCATCCACGCCCAGGACGACACCGGCTGCGCGGTCGCCAACACCCTCGCCGCCGTCGACGCGGGCGCCACGCACGTGCAGTGCACGGCCAACGGCTACGGCGAGCGCGTCGGCAACGCCAACCTGTTCCCGGTGGTCGCGGCCCTGGAGCTGAAGTACGGCAAGAAGGTGCTGCCCGACGGCAAGCTCAGCGAGACGACCCGGATCTCGCACGCCATCGCCGAGGTCGTCAACCTCACCCCCTCCACCCACCAGCCGTACGTCGGCGTCTCCGCCTTCGCCCACAAGGCCGGCCTGCACGCCTCCGCCATCAAGGTCGACCCGGACCTGTACCAGCACATCGACCCGGAGCTGGTCGGCAACACCATGCGCATGCTGGTCTCCGACATGGCGGGCCGCGCCTCCGTCGAGCTGAAGGGCAAGGAGCTGGGCATCGACCTGGGCGGCGACCGCGAGACGGTCGGCCGGGTGGTCGAGCGGGTGAAGGAGCGCGAACTCCAGGGGTACACCTACGAGGCCGCCGACGCCTCCTTCGAGCTGCTGCTGCGCGCCGAGGTCGAGGGCCGCCCGCTGAAGTACTTCGACGTCGAGTCCTGGCGGGCCATCGTCGAGGACCGCCCCGACGGCACCCACGCCAACGAGGCCACGGTGAAGCTGTGGGCCAAGAGCGAGCGGATCGTCGCCACCGCCGAGGGCAACGGCCCGGTCAACGCCCTGGACCGCGCCCTGCGCGTGGCGCTGGAGAAGATCTACCCGCAGCTCGCCAAGCTGGACCTGGTCGACTACAAGGTCCGCATCCTGGAGGGCAGGCACGGCACCTCCTCCACCACCCGGGTGCTGATCTCCACCTCGGACGGCTCCGGCGAGTGGTCCACGGTCGGCGTCGCCGAGAACGTCATCGCCGCCTCCTGGCAGGCCCTGGAGGACGCCTACACGTACGGCCTGCTGCGCGCGGGCGTGGAACCGGCTCAGTAGCCCCCGCCGGTCCGGTCGCGGCGGCCGCCCGTCCCCCGAGGGGCGCTCAGGGCGCCCGCCAGATGTTGTCGAAGGCGATGTTCTCGATGCGGCGGCGTTCGCGGACGGCCTCCAGTTCGGTCACCGCGTCGCCGACCGCGACCAGGACGGTGACGACCGCCTCGTCCTCGGGCTCCGGGCCGGCCGGCCGGTCGTCCTGGACGCCCAGGGTCGCGGCGAGGCCGGTGAGGACGGGGTCGCGGGACTCCCAGCGGTCGGCCGCGTGGCGCCGGGCGGCGGTGTCGGCCGGGACGTCGTCCCGGCTCCGGCCCGGCAGCCGGCGCCGGCGCCTGCCGGTGACCTGCCCGTCGGCCTCCAGGGTGTCCCGGTAGGCCACGGCCAGCCCCTCGCCCCGCCGCCACAGCCAGTCCTCGACGGTCTCGTACGGCTCCCGCCGCACCAGCGCCGCCCCCGCCTCGTCCAGCATCCGGTCACCCGTGGTCAGTACCGGCCCGGGCACGATGCGCTCGCCGTCCAGGGTGAGCGCCCGGGCGCCGAGCAGGTCGATCAGCTCGGCGCCGGCGAGCGCCAGCGACAGGTCGCCCTGCTCGACGGGGTGGTCACCGGGCACGTCCAGGCTGACGAGGAACAGATCCTGCGGTGTGGTCATACCCCCACCATGGTCCGGCTGCGGCCGATCCGCACCACGCCACACCGCCCCCGGTCAGCAGGCGTCCGCGGCGAGCCGCTCGAACGCGCGCAGGTTCATCACCCGGTCGTCCGCCCACACCTGCCCGGGCCGCAGCCGGGCGATCTGCTCGCCGGTGAACTCCACGACCCCGTTGTAGGAGTCGCCGCCGACGTAGTGCCCGAACCCGAGGACGTAGTGGTGCCGGGGCAGCAGCTCCTGCTTGCCCCGGTGCCGGGCCCGCCACTTCGCGGGCGGGTCGAACAGGGGGAACGCGGCGTCCCCGTGCAGCCCCTCCTGCTTCGCCTCCCACCCGCTGGTGACGGGACCCTCACCGTCGCCGCGGGAGCGCCCGTCCAGGTGCGGGCCCTGGTAGCCGTCGTCACCGCACGGCCGGAACACCGCGTACGGCGTCCCGTCCGCCCCGGCCCGCACCCCCGCGAGCGGCAGGTCGACGGCGGCGCAGCCGCTCAGCAGCAGCATCCCGCCGGCGATCCCCACCGCCACGGCCCCCGTGTGTCGCATGTCCCGCCCTACCGCCTCACCGCAGTGTCCACTTCTGGTTGGCGGCCCCGGTGCACGACCAGATCTGTGCCCGGGCCCCGTTCGCCGACGAGTTGTCCGTGACGTCGAGGCACCTGTCCGCCGCCGTGTTCACCACATCACCCGTGGCCGCGTTGTACGACCACCGTTGGGCACCGCTTCCGTTGCAGTCGTACAACTGCACCTTGGCCCCGTCCGCGGTCGAACCGGACGTGACGTCCAGGCACTTGCCGAGCGCCTGAACCGACCCGTCGGCCTGCACGGTCCACTGCTGGGCCGTGCTGCCGTTGCAGTCGTAGAGCTGCACCGCCGTACCGTTGGCGCTCGAACCGCCGGCCACGTCCAGGCACTTGCCGGCCAGGCCCACGAAGGCGCCGGTCCTGCCGCCGCCGCCGGACTGGCTGCCGGACCAGGTGAAGGTGGCCGAGGTCTTGCCCGGCAGGGAGTAAGTGGCGTGCTGTGAGCCCCAGTTGATGGTGACGGTCCGGGCCGACGAGGAGTCGTTGTAGGCGATCAGCGCCTTGCTGCCGTCCGGGTTGCGCCAGGCCACGTTCGGTACCGCGGTGGAGGCGGTGGAGGCTATGCGCTGGGCGCCGGGGCGGACGAACTTGGTCAGGTGACCCATGGTGTAGTACTCGACGGTGTAGTCCACGGTCCCGCTCGCGCCGTCGCCGTTGTGCACGGTGATCAGGCCGGTGCAGGTGCCGCAGCCGCCGTTGTGCGGGCCCCTGTTCTGGTCCACGGCCAGCGACCACTTGGTCACCGACTTCGCCCAGTTGCGGGTGTAGTCGATGATGTTGGACATGTCCTCGCGCTGCTGGTTGGCGATCCAGGTGCCGCCGGAGTGCTCGGTGCCGAAGGCGTCCAGCGCGGGGTACCGGTCGTGCACGGTCGTCTGCTTGGCGATGTCACCGCCGTAGCCGTGCCAGGCGATGCCGCCGAAGTTGGGGTGGTTGCGGACGGCCGGGTCGTCCACGGTCTGGGCCGCGTAGGAGTCGTAGACGTCCCAGTTCCAGTCGTGCGCCAGCACCTTGGTGGTCAGGCCCGCCGCCTGGAGCTTGGGCAGCAGCTCGCTCTTGGTGAAGTAGGCGAGGCCGTTCGCGTTCCAGCTCATCGACGGGTAGCCGGAACAGCAGGTCGGCTCGTTCTGCGCGGTGACGTACGAGACGTCGACCCCCTGGTCCTTGTAGGCCTGGAGGTACTTCACGAAGTAGGAGGCGTACGCCCCGTAGTCCTCCGCCTTCAGCCAGCCGCCGTTGAGCGAGCCGCTGTCCTTCATCCACGCCGGTGCCGTCCACGGCGAGGCCATCACCGTCAGCGCCGGGTTCAGCCGGAGCGCCTGCTTGGTCAGCGGGACGACGTCGGCGAGGTCGTGCGCGATCGAGAACTTCGCCAGGGACGGGTCGGTCTGGCCGGCCGGCACGTCGTCGTAGGTGTAGCCGTAGCGGGCGAGGTCGGAGGCGCCCATCGGGTTGCGCAGGAACGACAGGCCGATGCCGTCCGTCGGCGAGAACAGCTTGCGCAGGGTCGCGTCCCGGGTCGCCTGGGACAGCGCCCCACTGCTGTTCATCAGCCAGGCGGCGGTGTCCGTGAAGGACGCGCCGCCGCCGGTGAACGTCTGGTAGCGGGTGTTCTCGTCGACGGTGATGTTCTCGCCGCCCCCGCCCGTCCCGGACTGGAAGGCGAACGGGGCCTGCGGCTGCAGGCCGCGTACGACGTGCCGGCCGGCGGAGTCGTCGGTGGTGGTGAGCCAGGCGGTGACCTGCTCACCGGCCGCGTGCGCGGGGGGTACGGCGGCACTGACTCCGGCTGCGGAGAGCAGTCCGGCGAGCAGCAGCCGGACCGCGCGGGGGGTTCTCCTCATGGTGCGTCGCCCTTCCTTGTCGGATCGGCAGAGCTGACGGGTCGTCTTGACGGGCGTGTGTGCCCCTAGTTAACTCACGGCGTGAGCTAAGCCCTGAGTGAATCACGAGAGCCGAGGGAAGGTCCATGCGAAGAACCGCCCTGCTCGCCTCCGCCGCACTCCTCGCCGGTCTGCTGCCCTGGGCGGCGACCGCGCGAGCCGCCGACGATCCCGCCCCCTCCCCCGTCGACCGCTTCGAGGGCGAGGTGCCGTTCGCCGCCCAGCCCGCCGAGGGCATCTTCACCTGGGGCGGCGACGCCGACGACCCGCCCGCGCTCCGCCTCGCCGACCGCGCCGACGCCCCCGAGGGCGGCAGGGTCCTCGCCGGCACCTACGACATCAGCGGCTACGGCGGCTTCACCCACGACTTCGCCGCCACCGCACCCGCCCACGACTGGTCCGGCCGCCAGGGCCTCCGCTTGTGGTGGGACGGCCGGAACAACGGCCGGAAGATCACCTTCGAGATCAAGGACGGCGGGGCGAACGGGGAGGCCTCCGAACTCTGGACCACCTCCTTCACCGACGACTTCACCGGCTGGAAGCAGATCGAGCTCCCCTTCACCGACTTCACCTACCGCACCGACTACCAACCGGTCGGCGGCATCGACCACGTCCTCGGGCTCAAGGAGATGTGGGGCTACGCCGTCACCCTCCCGGCCGGCACCAAGGGCGACTTCGCCCTGGACGACGTGGAGCTGTACGGCAGGGCCGACCAGGCGCTGCGGGCCTCCGTCACCACCGACGCCCCCGTGCACCCCATCGAGCAGGGGCGGACGGCCAAGGTGAAGGTCACCGTGGCCACCACCGGCGACCAGCCCCTCACCGACCCGGTCACCGTCACCTACGCCACGGCGGACGGCACCGCGACCCCCGGCACGGACTACACCCCCGTCTCCGGCACCCTCACCTTCCCGGCCGGCACCGCCTCCGGCACCGCGCGGACCGTCGAGGTGCCCACCCGCCGGGACCGGGCGGCCGAACCCGCCGAGACCATCCCCCTCCGGCTCACGGTCACCGGGGCGAAGGCCCCCGCCGAGACCCCGCAGATCGTGATCGACGCGCACGGACTGCCGTACCTGAACGCGAAGTTGCCGGTGCAGAAGCGGGTCGCCGACCTGCTGAGCCGGATGTCCCTGGCGGAGAAGGCCGGCCAGATGACCCAGGCCGAGCGCGGAGCCGTCGGCCAGGGCGCCGACATCGCCGCCTACGGCCTCGGCTCCCTGCTCTCCGGCGGCGGCTCGACCCCCACGCCCAACACCCCCGGGGCCTGGGCGAAGATGATCGACGCCTTCCAGCTGCGCACCCGGGCCACGCGCCTCCAGATCCCGCTGATCTACGGCGTCGACGCCGTCCACGGCCACAACAACCTCTCCGGCGCCACGGTCATGCCGCACAACGTGGGCATCGGCGCGACCCGCGATCCCCGACTGGCCTATCAGACCGGTGCCGTGACGGCCGCCGAGGTCCGCGCGACCGGCGTCCCGTGGGACTTCGCGCCCTGCCTGTGCGTGAGCCGCGACGAACGCTGGGGACGCTCCTACGAGTCCTTCGGCGAGGACCCGGCACTCGTGGAGTCCATGGAGACCGTGATCCAGGGCCTCCAGGGCCGTGCGAACGGCAAGGACCTGGCGCGCGACGACAAGGTGCTCGCCACGGCCAAGCACTTCGTGGGCGACGGCGGCACCGCGTACGGCTCCTCGACCACCGGCACGTACACCACCGACCAGGGCGTCACCACCGTCACCCGCGCGCAGCTGGAGGACATCCACCTGGCGCCCTACCGCGAGGCCGTCGACCGGGGCATCGGCACGGTCATGCCGTCGTACTCCTCCCTGGACATCACCGGGGACGGCAGGGGCGCGGTGAAGATGCACGCCCGCGGCGACATGATCAACGGCGTGCTCAAGGGCCGCATGGGCTTCGACGGGTTCGTCATCAGCGACTGGAACGCCATCGACCAGCTCCCCGGCGACTACGCGTCCCGCGTCCGCGCCTCCGTCGACGCGGGCGTCGACATGATGATGGTGCCTTACACCTACAAGGAGTTCAGCACCGCGCTCGCCGACGAGGTGAAGGCCGGACGGATCAGCGAGAAGCGGATCGACGACGCCGTCTCCCGCATCCTCACCCAGAAGTTCGAGCTCGGCCTCTTCGAGCACCCCTACGCCGACACCAGCGGCGCCGCCGCCATCGGCTCCCGGGCCCACCGGGAGGTCGCCCGCCGGGCCGCCGCCGAGTCGCAGGTGCTGCTGAAGAACACGGGCGGGCTGCTGCCGCTGAAGAAGAGCGAGAAGGTGTACGTCGCCGGGTCCAACGCCGACGACATCGGCAACCAGACCGGCGGCTGGACCCTCACCTGGCAGGGCGCCTCCGGGAACACCGTCCCCGGCACGACCGTCCTCCAGGGCCTGCGCGGGGCGGGCGGGAACGTCACCTACTCGAAGGACGCCTCCGCTCCGACGGACGGCTACGACGTGGGGGTGGTCGTCGTCGGCGAGACCCCGTACGCCGAGGGCGTCGGCGACGTCGGCAACGGCCACGATCTCCGGCTCTCCGCCGCCGACCGGGCCGCCGTCGACAAGGTCTGCGCGGCCATGAAGTGCGCGGTGCTGATCGTCTCCGGCCGCCCGCAGCTCGTCGGCGACCGGCTGGACGAGATCGACGCCCTGGTCGCCTCCTGGCTGCCCGGCACCGAGGGCGAGGGCGTCGCCGACGTCCTCTACGGCAAGCGCCCCTTCACCGGACAGCTCCCGGTCACCTGGCCCCGCTCGGAGGCCCAGCTGCCGATCAACGTGGGCGATGCGTCGTACGACCCGCAGTTCCCCTACGGCTGGGGCCTGACCACCCTCACCCCGGTCCCGAAGGGCGGCACGGCCACCCTGCGCGACCTCGCCGCCCGGGCCGCGGCGGCCGAGCGGCACGGCGACGACCGGACCGGACGCGCGCTGGTCACCCGGGCGCGGCTGCTCGTCCAGCAGAAGACGGGCGGCCACCTCACCCAGGCGGTGTCGGGGCCCTTCGCCGACGCCGACCACCTGCTGCTGACCGGCCGGTACGGAAAGGCGGTGCAGAAGCTGGCGCAGGCGTACCGGGCGGCCTGATCCCGGCGCCGGACGAATGACCGGTTTGGGGAGGCTTCGGGTAGTTTCAAGGTATGAAGGCCGTGCCGCGGACCCGAAGCCTCCCCGCCCTGCTCCTGGCCGTCCTGGCCCTGGTGCTGGCCACCCTGTACGCGCCCGGGGCGAGCGCCGACACCAGCGTCTCCGCGGTCGCCCGCGCCCTGCGCCAGAGCCCGGTCTACGTCGACCCGGCGGCCCGGGACCAGCTGTCCGCCGCGGACGCCGACACGCTCGCCACCCGGATCAAGGACGCCGACAAACCCCTGTTCATCGCCGTCCTCCCGGCCGGATACCGCACCACGAACCTCTTCGCCGACCTGCGCGCCGCGACCGGCGTCACCGGCCTGTACGGCGTCCGCCTCGGCGACCGCTTCGACGCCCGCGCCGACTCCTCCGTCATGTCGCCCACGGCCCGGCGGAACCTGGTCCGCAGCGTCCAGGGCGAGGACGCCAAGGCCCAGCTGACCGACTTCACCGACCGCGCCCTGGTCAACATGGGCGGCCACGCCCCGCGCAGCTGGGGCGGCTCGGCGGGCGGCGGTCACGGCATGTCCACCACCGGGCTGATCACCACGGTCGCGGTACTGGTGGCCGCCGGCGCGGGCGCGTACGCGCTCGTCCGCCGCACCCGCAAGCGCCGCGAGCAGGAGCAGCGGGCGGCCCTGGAGCGGCTGCGGGTGGTCGTCGACGAGGACATCACCGCGTTCGGAGAAGAACTCGACCGCCTCGACTTCCGCCCCTCGGAACCGGGCGCCGACGACGCGATGCGCGCCGACTACGAGCGGGCCCTGGACGCCTACGAGACCGCCAAACAGCGGATGGGCGCGGCCCGCAGGCCGGAGGACGTCCGCCTCGTCACCGAGGCACTGGAGGACGGCCGCTTCTCCCTCGCCCAGCTGGCCGCCCGCCGCGAACACCGCCCGCTGCCGGAACGCCGGCCCCCGTGCTTCTTCGACCCTCGCCACGGCCCCTCGGTCTCCGACGCCACCTGGACCCCGCCCGGCGGCGCCCCGCGCCAGGTCCCCGTCTGCGCCGCCGACGCCACCCGCCTGGCCGACGGCCGAGACCCCGTCATCCGCGAGGTCGACACCGACTACGGCCGCCGCCCCTACTGGGACGCGGGCCCCGCCTACGGCCCCTGGGCAGGCGGCTACTTCGGCGGCGGCCTCCTCCCCGGCCTCCTCGTCGGCACCCTGCTCGGCAGCGTGATGGCCACACCCTCGTACGCCGCCGACTACGGCACCGGGTACGGCGACTTCGGCGGCGGCGGATACGAGGGCGGCGACGTCTCCGGCACCGACTTCGACGCCGGCGACTTCGGCGGCGGCTTCGGCGACGGAGGCGGCTTCGACGGCGGGGGCGACGGGGGAGGGGACTTCGGCGGCGGCTTCTGAGCGGTCACTTCCCGTGGCGCCTGACGATCTCCCGGTGGCTGGCGTAGCGCTCCCCGGCGGCATGCCACCAGGCGGGCGGCGAGACTCCCGTCACGACCGAGGTCGGCTGCCCGGGATGCAGACCGAGCCGCCGAGCTCGGTTTCAGCGGGCGATGCCGTCAAGGAACTCGCTCCAGGTGGCGGGGGAGAGGGTGAGGGTGGGGCCGGTGGGGGTTTTGGAGTCGCGGATGTGGATGGTGGAGGCGGAGGCGGCCACTTCGAGGCAGTTGCCGCCTTCGCTGCTGCTGTAGCTGGACTTGCGCCAGGCGTACGCCGCTTCGACGCAGTCGCCGCCCTCATTGCTGCTGTAGCTGGACTTGAACCATGCCAGTGCTGCGGTGTTCATGACTCTCCTAGCAGTCCATTCAGGAGGCGCGCGCTCTCCTCTGGAGAGAGGGCCTGTGACCGCAGCATTCCATACTTGTAGTGATAGTCGCTGACCTCTTCCGGGTCATCTACGAGGAAGCTCGCGCGCTGCACTTCCAGATATACGAGACGCTCGTGCTCGGGTGTCTCCAGCAGGGTCATTGGCCCCGCGAGTCCCGCGTGGGGCATCCGGTCCATGGGCATGATCTGCACGCTCATGTGGATCGGCGCTGTGTATTCGAGGATCTGGCGGATCTGCTTTCGCATCACGGCCGGCCCACCGACCTGCCGCCGCAGGATGCTCTCCTCCATGATGAAGTGGCCGACGGGCGGTTGGTCCCGCTGCCAGATCAACTGGCGTTCCATGCGCGCGTTTACCCACTGCTCGGCCGTCTCGCTCCCGAGCGCGGGATAGCGGGAGTCGAAAGCGGCGAGGCAGTATTCCCGGGTTTGCAGCAGCCCCGGCACCATCTGGGTCTGGTACGACAGGATGCCGACCGCCTCCTGCTCATGATCCACCAGCCCCTGCGCGAACTGCACGATCCGGTCCCGTACCGGCAGTTTCGCCACCACCACCGCTAACGCCCCGCCCGTGTCGAGGAGTTCGTCGAACTGCTCGGCGCGGTCCGGCTGCAGGGCCAGCCTGCCCTGCTCGATGGACCTCACCGTGTCCACGGCGAGGTTCGCCGCCTCCGCGAACTGTTCCTGTGTGAGACGCGCCTTCTTCCGGAAGTGCGCCACCAGCGCACCGACCGCGTACCACGAACCGACCTTCTTGGGCCTCGTCGCCACGTGCATGGCCGTACCTTTCCCCCGTACGCACCCGAAGCTCTCGTAGTGGACTCGTAGCAATGAGGACTACGACTTCACTCACTGACCCAGTGTAGTGACGCACAGTGACACTCGCGTCATGAACGAGCAATCCCCACACCCCCGAACGCGCCAGGCGTTCTACCGCCGGGACCGCAGGTCGGTCCGGCCGGCGAGGGAGTTCGCCCGCGAGGCGCTGACGGACTGGGCCGCGGCCGAGCGCGGCGACGACGTGCTGCTGTGTGTGAGCGAGCTGGCGACCAACGCCCTCGTCCACGGCGTCCCCGCCGGCCGCGGCTTCCTCCTCAGGCTGACCCTGCACGACGACGGCGTCCTCCGCGTGGAGGTGCACGACAGCGGCCCGGGCGGGGTCCGCACCCCGGAGACGTCCCCGGACGCGGAACACGGCCGGGGCCTGCTGCTCGTCGCGGCGTCGGCGGACAAGTGGGGGGTGGGGGAGCGGAACCCGGGCAAGGTCGTGTGGTGTGAGTTCCACCCGTTGCCCGGCCGCGCGCCGACCGGTCAGGTGATCGCCGGCATCGTCCCGTCGGGGAGCGCGCAGGCCTCGCCGGCGTAGGGGCGTGAAACGATCTGTCCGCCGGCGGCCGTGCAGTCGTCTCTGGAGATGTCCGGGGACGAGGCGGCCCCGGCGCCGACAGCGCCGACGGCGCTCACGCCGGCAAGGGTCGCCGCGGCCAGGGCGAGGCCCAGGATTCTTCGCACGCGCATGACGTCCTCCTCTCGGGCGCCTTCGTTCGGCTTCCGGGAAGGACAGGTCTCAGGACGACGGCGCCCTCTTCCTCAGCATGGGTGCTCCGCAGGGGGCCCGCGAGGCGAGGGCCGGGCACCGCTAACGCGGTTCGTGGGCCGCCGCTCGGCAGGCACCGGTCGCGGCGCCGCTCGCCACTCCGGCCCCGGTCAGCCCGGTCACACAGCCTTGCAGGTCGCCGACCACGCCACGGCCGCAGGCCGCTGTGACGGCGTCGGAATCGGTGGCACCGGCCAGCTGGGCCATCTGTGTGCAGGCGGGGATGTCCGCCCGGACCGCGGGCGCGGCGAGGACCGCGCCGCCGAGGGTGAGGGTCAGACCGGTGAGGGCGCCGGCGATACGGGTCGAGGTGCGCATGGGAGGCACCTGCCTTCCAGGTTGGCGCGACAGGGCCGCCTGGCGACGCTCGGTGAGTGGTGCCCCGGCCGGCGGGCTCACGGACCGACCGGCCGCACGCGGGACATCGTCGCCAGGCCGAAGGAGGGGGCCCCGGACCGGAGGGCACGCTCTCGGTCCTCCACTCGCGGGCCCCTCACTCCAGCGTCGCATGCTCTCCCCCGCCCGTCCTGGGCATCACGCCTGCTTGACGGCCGAGATGTCGAAGACCAGCTTGATCTTGTCGGAGACCAGGACGCCGCCGGTCTCCAGGGCCGCGTTCCAGGTCAGGCCCCACTCGGAGCGCAGGATCTCGGCCTTGCCCTCGAAGCCGACGCGCTCGTTGCCGAAGGGGTCCTGGGCGGAGCCGTTGAACTCCAGGTCGATGGTGAGCGGCTTGGTCACGCCGAGCAGGGAGAGGTCGCCGGTGATGCGGTAGTCGTCGCCGCCGAGGGACTCCGCCTTGGTGGAGCGGAACGTCATCGTCGGGAACTCGTCGATCCGGAAGAAGTCGGAGGACTTCAGGTGGCCGTCGCGGTCGGCGTTGCCGGTGTCGATGCTCGCCATCTGGACGTCGAGCGTGGCGGTGGACTTCGCGGGATCGGCGCCGTCCAGGTGCAGCGTGCCGGTGAAGTCCTGGAAGCCGCCCTTGACGTTGGTGACCATGGCGTGCCGGGCGACGAACCCGATCGAGCTGTGCGCCGGGTCGATCGTGTAGTCGCCGGTCAGCGCGGTCAGGTCGGGGCCGGCCGTGGCCTGCGCGGCGGGGGCGGGGGTGGTGTCCTTGCGGCTGAAGATGCCCATGACGTGCTCCTGCGAATGCTTGTTGAACATTGAACGAACTGCGTGACTCCGAAGGTAGTCCCATTCGGTTCAATTTTCAACATCATCCGCAACGTGTTTCCGTCCTCACCCTCGGTCACCGTGCGCGGGCCCCCTGGTGCAGGCCCCGCGTACTCGGGCACCATCTGCCTGCACCACCTGCACAGCCGACCCCCAGCACGCACGGCCCACCGCAGGAAGGTCCCCATGAAGCCGCTGAAGCTCCGCGCGCTCCTCACCGCGCTCGCCCTCGTCGCCGCCCCGGGCGCCGCCGTCCTCGGCACCGCGACGGACGCCTTCGCCGTCACCAAGATCAGCCACGCCACCGCCACCCAGATGTTCCGCGACGTCGGCATCACCTGGTCCTCCTCCGGCAACTGCTCCGACCGCTACAACTCCACCTGTACGTCCTTCGAGCAGCTCAACCTCGCCACCGCCCAGGGCGCCCAGACCCTCAAGCGGTCCAGCGGCTGCGCCCTCAACATCACCGGCGGCACCGAGACCGGCCACGCCTCGGGCACCTACTCCCACTGGAACGGCTACAAGCTCGACTACGGCAAGAACACGTGCGTGACGTCGTACATCAAGAACAACTTCGGCTACATCGGCCTGCGCGGCGACGGCGCCCCGCAGTACCGGTCCGGCTCCGGCAACATCTACGCCGACGAGGGCAACCACTGGGACGTCCTCTACTACAACTGCGGCGGCTGCTGAGCCGGGAACCGAGGAGAGAGGGCGGTGACCGGCCCCATGGGCATGACCCGGCGCGCACTGCTGCTGGCCGCCGCCCTCGCCGCCGCGGCGCCGGGCGCCCGGGCGGCCGACGACCCGTACGACACCCTGCGCCGCCGCTGGCTCGGCATCTCCCTGGGCGCGGGGTACGACCCGGCCGCCGAGCCCTACGCCTCCCGGCTCGCCCAACTCGGCGGCCGCGCGGGGGAGTACCGGGAGAGCATGGTCCCCGCGCCCGGCTCGCTCTGGCCGGGGCACCCCTTCGACCCGCCCGCCGGCATCACCTTCAGCTACGGCCGGCTGTGGGCCATGACCCAGGCGTATGTCCAGGCCGGCACCGGCGCCACCGGCGACCCCGGCCTCCTCGCCGACGTCCTGCGCGGGCTCGACCACCTCTCCGCCACCGTCTACAACCCCGCCACCACCCGCTACGGCAACTGGTGGGAATGGCAGATCGGCAGCCCCCGGCTGCTGACGGACATCACGGCCGCCCTGTACGAGCAGCTCGGCCCGGACCGGGTCGCGGCGGCCTGTGCGGCCGTGGACCACTTCGTGCCGGTCGCGATGCTCACCGACTACTCCGGCACCTCCACCGGCGCCAACCGCGTCGACCTGTGCCGCTCGGTCGCCCTGCGCGGCATCCTCGGCCGGAACCCGGAGAAGATCTCCCTCGCCCGCGACGCCCTCTCGCCCGTCTTCCCGTACGTCACGAAGGGCGACGGCCTCTACGCCGACGGCTCCTTCGTCCAGCACACCTGGGTCGCCTACTCGGGCACCTACGGCCAGGTGCTGCTCGACGGCCTCGGGCGGCTGTTCGCGCTGCTCGCCGGGTCGGCCTGGGAGATCACCGACCCCGCCCGGCAGAACGTCCTGGACGGCGTCGAGCACGCCTACGCACCCCTGATCCACGACGGGCTCGTGGCGGACTGCGTCAACGGCCGTGCCATCAGCCGGGGTCACCTGCGCTCCGACGACTCGCACGTGCTGCGCAGCGACCACTACCACGGGCAGGCCCTGATCGCCGCCATCGCCCTCCTCGCGGCCGGCGCGAGCGAGGCCGAGCGCGCGCGCTGGCACGGCCGTATCAAGGGCTGGATCGAACGGGACACCGTCGTACCGGTGCTGACGTCGAGTCAGTTCGGGGTCGCCGATCTGGCACGGCTGCACGCCATCGCCGCCTCGCCCGGGCCCGCCGCCCCCGAGCCCCTCGGCCACCGCCTCTTCCCGGCCATGGACCGCGCCGTCCACCGCGGCCCCCGGTTCACCGCCGCCCTCGCCATGGCCAGCGACCGCATCGCCCACTACGAGTGCGGCAACGGCGAGAACCCGCGCGGCTGGCACACCGGGTCCGGCATGCTCTCCTGGTGGCCGCGGGGCCGCGGAGACCAGTACACCGACTGGTACTGGCCCACCGTCGACTGGTACCGGCTGCCCGGCACCACCGTCTCGACCAAGCGGCTCCCCGACCGGGCCGGCGGCGAGTGGGGCGCGCCCAAGCCGGACGTGCGCTGGGTCGGCGGTACCACCGACGGCACGTACGCGGCGGTCGGCCAGCACCTCAAGGGCCTCGGCTCCACCCTTCAGGCCCGCAAGTCCTGGTTCTTCCTCGACGACGCCGTGGTCTGCCTCGGCGCCGGGATCAGCTGCGCCGACGGCGTGCCCGTCGAGACCGTCGTGGACAACCGCAACCTGGGCGAGAACGGCACCCAGACCTTCGTCCGCGCCGCCCGGTGGGCCCACCTGGAGGACCACGGCGGCTGGATCCTGCCGTACGGGGGCGAGCTGCACACCCTGCGCGAGGACCGCACCGGCGCCTGGTCCGACATCAACACCACCAGCACCGACGAGCGGCGCACCCGGCGCTGGCAGACCCTCTGGCTCGACCACGGCACCGACCCGGCGGCCGCCGGCTACGCCTACGTCCTGCTGCCCGGCGCCTCCCGCGCGCAGACCGCCGCCCGGGCCGCCGACCGCCACTGGCTGTCCGTCCTCGCCAACGACACCACCGCCCAGGCCGTCGCCGTACCCCGGCTGGGCCTGACCGCGTGGAACTTCTGGCGGGCCGGTACGGTGGGAGACCTGGCCGCCTCGGCCGGCGCGAGCGTGCTCGTCGTCCGGCGGGGCCGTACGGCCACCCTCCACATCAGCGAGCCGCCCCGTGGCGGGGCCCCGCTGGAGCTGGTCTGGAACCATCCGGTGCGCGCGGTGATCCGGGCCGACGACAGCGTTCAGGTCCGGTCGGCTGACCGCCGTCTGAGGCTCCTCGTCACTCCGGGGATGGCATGTGCCACCCATGAATGTGAGGTGGCTCTCAGCTGACGACTTTGTTGCTCCCCTACAACGAGTCGGCCTCCTGAGCAGTCGGAACGGCTGCATGCCGCCAGGGTTCTGTTCACTGGTACCAGGAAAACGGGCCGGAGACTGTACAGAGTCGACGGCTCGCTTTTCTTCGTGTCCTTCGTAAGGTCGCTACATGACCGTTTTGGAAGAGACGACGGGTGAGCCGACCGGTGAGCCGACG
Organism: Streptomyces sp. NPDC046881; assembly: GCF_040645015.1. Classification (NCBI taxonomy): domain Bacteria; kingdom Bacillati; phylum Actinomycetota; class Actinomycetes; order Kitasatosporales; family Streptomycetaceae; genus Streptomyces; species Streptomyces sp. NPDC046881. The sequence goes on from NZ_JBEYXJ010000002.1 coordinate 93,423, forward strand.
GACGCACGCGGACGGGTCGCCGAACTGCACGAGATCCGTGCCCGGGCCGTGGCCGGCCCGAGCGAGAAGGCGACCGAGGCGCAGCACGCCAAGGGCAAGCTGACGGCGCGGGAGCGGATCGAGCTGCTCCTGGACCCCGGGTCCTTCCAGGAGGTCGAGCAGCTGCGCCGGCACCGGGCGTCCGGCTTCGGCCTGGAGGCGAAGAAGCCGTACACCGACGGTGTCATCACCGGCTGGGGCACGGTCGAGGGCCGTACGGTCTTCGTCTACGCCCACGACTTCCGGATCTTCGGCGGCGCGCTGGGCGAGGCCCACGCCACCAAGATCCATAAGATCATGGACATGGCCATCGCGGCCGGGGCCCCGCTGGTGTCGCTGAACGACGGCGCGGGCGCCCGCATCCAGGAGGGCGTCTCGGCCCTCGCCGGCTACGGCGGCATCTTCCAGCGCAACACCAAGGCGTCCGGTGTCATCCCGCAGATCTCGGTGATGCTCGGCCCGTGCGCGGGCGGCGCGGCCTACAGCCCCGCCCTCACGGACTTCGTCTTCATGGTCCGTGAGACCTCCCAGATGTTCATCACCGGCCCCGACGTGGTCAAGGCGGTGACGGGCGAGGAGATCAGCCAGAACGGCCTGGGCGGCGCCGACGTCCACGCGGAGACCTCCGGCGTCTGCCACTTCGCGTACGACGACGAGGAGACGTGCATCGCCGAGGTGCGCTACCTCCTCTCGCTGCTCCCGCAGAACAACCGCGAGAACCCCCCGCGGGCCGAGTCCGCGGACCCGGTCGACCGCCGCAGCGACGTGCTGCTGGACCTGGTCCCGGCCGACGGCAACCGGCCGTACGACATGGCCAAGGTCATCGAGGAGATCGTCGACGACGGCGAGTACCTGGAGGTCCACGAGCGCTGGGCGCGCAACATCATCTGCGCCCTGGCCCGGCTGGACGGCCAGGTCGTCGGCATCATCGCCAACCAGCCGCAGGTGCTGGCGGGCGTGCTCGACATCGAGGCCTCGGAAAAAGCTGCGCGCTTTGTCCAGATGTGTGACGCTTTCAATATCCCGATCGTCACCTTCCTGGACGTCCCCGGGTTCCTCCCCGGTGTCGACCAGGAACACGGCGGAATCATCCGCCACGGCGCGAAGCTGCTGTACGCCTACTGCAACGCGACCGTGCCGAGGATTTCGCTCATCCTGCGCAAGGCGTACGGAGGTGCCTACATCGTCATGGACTCCCAGTCGATCGGCGCCGACCTCACCTACGCCTGGCCGACGAACGAGATCGCCGTCATGGGCGCGGAGGGCGCGGCCAACGTCATCTTCCGCCGGCAGATCGCCGACGCCGAGGACCCCGAGGCCATGCGGCAGAAGATGGTCAAGGAGTACAAGGCCGAGCTGATGCACCCGTACTACGCGGCCGAGCGGGGCCTGGTCGACGACGTCATCGACCCCGCCGAGACCCGCGAGGTGCTCGTGAAGTCCCTGGCGATGCTGCACACCAAGCACGCCGACCTGCCTTCCCGCAAGCACGGCAACCCCCCGCAGTAACCCTGCGGAAACCTCTCTCACGGAGACTGACACCCATGAGCACTCCTGACATCCGCGTCGAGAAGGGCCACGCCGAGCCCGAGGAAGTCGCCGCCATCACGGCCATCCTCATGGCCCGCGCCGCCGCCCGCCCCGAGCCTTCGGCGACCCACCGGATCCGCGCGAAGGCAGGCTGGCGCCGCCTGGAGCGCGAGCCCGGCTTCCGGGCCCCGCACAGCTGGCACTGAGGTTTTTGCGCGCGACCCCGGCCCCGCCGCCCCTTGTGGGTGGCGGGGCCGTGGTGTGTTCAGACGACGGTGACGGCGACGCCGGTGAGTTCGGGTGGGGTGACGGGGCCGTCGGGAGTCCGGCAGTGCTCCAGCTCCAGTCGTCTCAGTCGGCTGAAAGCGCGCAGGCCGCCGCCCGCGTCCTCCAGAAAGCACTCGCGCAGCGTGAGATCGGTGAGCTTGGAGCGGACCGGTCCCAGTTGCCGGCGGAGATCCTCGACGTAGAAGTAGTAGAGCCCCAGGCCGCGGAGACCGGTGAGCGCGGACAGGGGGGTTAGGGCGGGCAGAGAGCTGCCAGGATCACCGAGCACGTGCAGGTATTCGACGTCCCCGAAGGGGGCTATGAAGTCCAGCCTGGTCTCCGCGGTGACTCGCGAAAGGGCCAGCCAGTACAGCTCGGGCGGGACCGGGAGACCCTCGATCCCGTCCGGATCGACGACCGGCAACTGTAGAAGGCGTAGTTCCGGCAGAGCCGTCAGGGCTTCCGGACGCCGGAGCACGGCCTGCCCGAACAGCTGGAGGTTCTCAAGCCGGGGGTGGGCTTCCAGCAGGGAGAGGTCGGCCGTACCGCGCATGTTGCAGGCCAGCTCCTGGAGCGGGGGGAGACCGATCAGGCCGGACAGGTCCTGCAACTCGAACATGATCCGCAGCGTGGTCAGCGACCTCAGCCGCATCGCACCGCGTAACTGGGCCGAGTGCGTCAGAACCACCGCATGCCGGGCCAACGGAAGCCCAGCCATCACCCGATCGGCGTAAGCGTCCGCGTCGAAATACGCCCACGCGTCGACGAGCGCGGCCACCACGTCCCGACGGCCGTCCTCCGCGTACCCCTCCAACAACCCCAGGGCCTGCTCCCCGCCGATCAGCGCCACCGTCCGTACCGTCTGCACCGCCGCCTTCGACGACAGCTCGGCCAGTGACCGCGGCAGCCTGCGCAGCAGGCTCGTGCCGACCGCCGCCAGCGCGGGCGGATCCGTCTGCCGGCGCGGTGGCAGGAGGGCGGACACCGCCTCCTCCATGCGCCCTGCCAGCCCGTCGGAGACCTCCGGCACCGTCTCCTGGCAGGCCGCCGCCAGCAGCCGCAGCTTCCTGCCGTACCGGGGTTCCTCCCGGGCCCGGTCCAGGATGCCGCCCAGCAGTTCCTCCCGCTGGGGCCGGTTCGCGTGGCCCGCGGCCATGACGATGGTCTCGCGCCACAGGTCCAGGTGGGCCCGCTCGACCAGGTTGCCGATGCGGTCCTCCTCCGTCGCCTCCTCGGCGGCCAGGTACTCCTGGAAGGTGCGGTGGACGAAGTCCAGCCGGCCCTCGGCGGGGGAGCGCAGGATGCCGGCGCGGTCGCGCAGCTGCTCCAGGACCCGCACGCCGTCCTGCTGCTCCACGTGCCGCATGCCCGCGAGCCGCTTGCCGACGTGCACGGCAGCCTGCTCCAGCCCGATCTCGCTGCGGTTGTTGTCGGACAGCCGCCACGCCAGGTCCCGGAGCAGCACCAGCTTGTCGTTGAGGCTCAGCCGGCCGTCCATCGCGCTCGGCACGTTCCGGTCCGCGTCCCGCTCGTGGACCAGCGTGTGCAGGGCGTTGCGGTACAGCTCCATCCGGTCCCGCGGCAGCCGGCTGCCCCGGTTGAGGTGCATCGCGCACAGCATGGCCGCCAGCAACGGCGTACCCGCGAGGGACTGCAGGTGCGGGCGGTCCTTGAGGCTCGTCAGCAACGACTGCTCGTAGCGCGGGAGTTCCTCCACCGTGCAGGGCAGGTCGTCGTCCAGTTCCCGTACCGCCTGGTGCCACTGCCGTACGAAGGCGACCAGGTCGGGCGGTGCCATGCGGTCCAGGTGGAGCGCCGTGAACTCCTCGCGGCGCAGCCAGTCGGCACGCGCCGCCGCCGGACGCGAGGTGACGACGACCCGGACGTCGCCGTAGGCGGCCAGCAGCCTGCGCAGCCACTCCCGTACGCCCCGCCGTTCACCGTCCAGCAGCTCGTCCACACCGTCGACCAGCAGCAGGGCCTTGCCGTCGGCGAGTTGTCGCTCCACCCACGCCTTCGGCATCACACCGGTGATCTGGCCGGCCACCGAGTCCAGCATCGCCTCCGGCCTCGGCAGCTCCCGGCCGCTGTACTCGCGCAGCTTCACGAAGACCGGTGTCAGGCCGTTCCAGTCCGCCAGCTCGCCGGTGAACGCGCCGCGCGCCGCCGTCACCGCCAGCCAGCGCAGCAGGGTCGTCTTGCCCGAACCCGCCTCGCCGCGCAGCAGCACCCGGGTGGCTCCGCCCAGGGCCGCCTCCACCCGCATCCCGGCGCTCTCGCCTCCGGGCTCCTCCCAGTCGCTCATGTCGGGCCGCAGCATCGGCAGGGAGCGGGCCGGCCGGCGCCGGCTGCCGTCGTCACCCGTGGCGCGCAGGCTGACGTACGCCACCGACAGCCGTACCTGCGCGCCCGCCCGGTCGGACGTGCGCCGGAACAGCTCCACCTCGTCCAGGGTCGTACTGACGAGCTCCAGGTAGCGGCGCCGGAAGTCCCCGTCCCGGTCCGTTCCCTCCGGTGCGAACAGGGAGCGGTCCGGCAGCCGTTCCAGCACCCGGGCAATCTCGGTGCCCAGGGACGTCGTACGGCCCAGCAGTTCGGTCAGCGCGCGTTCCTCGAAGACCGGCAACCCCCGCACGATCCGCACGTAGTACTCGACGCACTCCACGAACAGCCGCTCGTACAGCCTGCTCTCCGCCTCGCCCAGACCCACCGGCGGCCGGACCGAGGCGGTCACCCGCCGTACGACCTCCGCCGGGTTCACATCGGCCGCCAGCACCGCCTCGTCCGACAGGTCCGCCGCCGCGAACGTGTCGCACACGCCGTCGACCACGGCCTGCCGGCTGCTCTCCTCCAGACCGGGGAACTCCCGCTCCAGGAACGGCGCCAGCCGGTCGTAGACCGCGTCCGCCATCTCCTCGAACTGCCGTTGCACGCCCCGCTGGAAGCGGAGCCCCGACACCCGCAGCCGGATCAGCTCGGCCATGTCCATGCGGCGTTCCTGCTCCCGCCGCCTGCCCCCGAGCCACATCTGGGCCGCCGCCTTCGCCACGGTCGACCCCAGCCGTAACGCAGCCGCCTCGGCAACCATCGCCACCCCCTCCCGTGCGTCGTCCAGTGTGGCACCGGGGTACGACAAAGGGGCCCTCTCCGCAGGAAAGGGCCCCTCGTGACGCGGGGACCGGCTAGCGCAGCCGCGCCATCAGGGCGTGCTCCACGAGCGTGATCAGTGCGCTCTTGGCGTCCGCGCGGTGGCGGGCGTCGGTCGTGATGATCGGGGTGTCCGGTCCGATCTGCAGCGCCTCGCGCACTTCCTCCGGGGCGTAGGGCTGCTGTCCGTCGAAGCCGTTGAGGGCGATGACGAAGGGCAGGCCGCTGTTCTCGAAGTAGTCGACCGCGGGGAAGCAGTCGGCGAGCCGGCGGGTGTCGACCAGGACGATCGCGCCGATGGCGCCGCGGACCAGGTCGTCCCACATGAACCAGAAGCGGTCCTGGCCCGGCGTACCGAACAGGTACAGGATCAGGTCCTGGTCCAGGGTGATGCGGCCGAAGTCCATGGCGACCGTGGTGGTCGTCTTGTCTCCGGTGTGGGTGAGGTCGTCGATGCCGGCCGAAGCGGACGTCATGACGGCCTCTGTGCGCAGCGGGTTGATCTCCGAGACGGCGCCGACGAACGTGGTCTTGCCCACGCCGAAGCCGCCCGCCACCACGATCTTCGCGGAGGTGGTGGAGCGGGAAGGACCGCCGCTAGAGCTTGCGAAGTCCACTGAGCACCCTTTCGAGCAGTGTCACGTCTGGCTGGCCGCCGGCGTTCTCGTCGCCGCCGGGCTGATGGATGGCGACCAGGCCCGCCTCCGCCAAGTCGGCGACGAGAATCCTGGCCACGCCGAGGGGAATCGTCAGCAGGGCCGAGATCTCGGCCACCGACTTGATCTCCCGGCACAGGTTGCAGATCCGCTGATGCTCGGGCAGCTGGCCCTGCATCTGGTGCGGAGCGGCGGTGGTGTGCACCAGCGCCTCGATGGCGAGCTGGTAGCGGGGCCTGGTCCGGCCGCCGGTCATGGCGTACGGCCGCACCAAGGGGTTGTTGGACGCCGTGGCCGGGGCCGGCTCGGGGCGGCGCTGCGGCTGGACCGGCTGGATCCGCGGGGCCGGGGGCTGGTCGTACGGCGACGGGCCGGGTCCCTGCGGAGCGTACGGCTGCCGGTGGCTGGGTGCGGAGGGGAAGTTGTACGGGTTCGCCGAACCGTCGCCCCGGCCCTGGCCCTGGGCAGGGCCGTACGACCAGTTGCCCGAAGACGAACCGCCTGGGGGTGTTGCCACTTTCTCCTCCTCCGACTGCGCCGGGCACCCATCCGTGTGGAGCCGCGTCCCGAAACCTTACGGCCCCGGGACGCGAATACGCACCGTCCGATAATTAGTTGAGAAGGCTTCCCTGGAGCTCCGCGCGGAGATCCGGGGTGAGGACCGTGCCCGCGCGGTCCACCAGAAGGGCCATCTCGTACCCGATGAGACCGATGTCCGCCTCCGGGTGGGCCAGAACCGCCAGCGAGGAACCGTCGGAGATGGACATGATGAAGAGGAATCCCCGCTCCATCTCCACAACCGTCTGATTCACGCTGCCTCCCTCGAAGATCCGGGAGGCGCCTGCCGTCAGAGACGTCAGACCGGAGGCGACGGCCGCGAGCTGGTCGGCGCGGTCGCGGGGAAAGCCTTCGGACATCGCCAGAAGGAGTCCGTCGGCGGAGACCACCACCGTGTGGGACACCCCCGGGGTGTTGTCCACGAAGTTGGTGATCAACCAGTTCAGGTTCTGTGCCGCCTGGCTCATCGGGCTCACACTAACGCTCCTGGTTGTAGGTGCTGTCAGGACCGAAGCCCTGGCCGTTCGTTTCACTGCCTGCGCTGCGTCCGCGCTGGACGCCCCGGCGCAGGTTGCTCAGCCTGCCCCGGACGTCCTCCGGGGCGCGGGAGACCTGTGGGCCTCCCTGGGGGGTGGTTTCGGCGGAACCCTCGACCAGATTGGCCTTGGGCACCCGCCGCGGCAGACCGGAGGCGGTGACCCCGCCTGCCTTGGGCTTCCGGAGCTGCGAGGCCTGCTGCCACCGCTCGTCGTTGGCCGAACGCCAGCCGCTGTCGCCGCTCGCATCCGGCGCGTTGCCCGGTGCGGGAGCCGGCGCTTCCTGCTGCGCACGCGCCGTACCGTTCGCGGAGCCGGCGCCGTGGGAACCGCTCGCGGTGGACCCGCGGCGGGGCAGCCCGGCGTCGGTCAGCGCGTGTGCGGCTGGGGAGGCCGTTCCCGGACGGTCGAAGCCTACGCCGTTCCGCTCACTCGCGTCAGCGGCCTGCGAGGATTCCGTTTCCGGAGCGTACTGGGCCGGATAGCCGTTCTGGTAGCTGTCCTGCTGGGGCCAGTCGTCCTGGTACGACGACGCCTGGGCAGGCTCCGCATACGGGGCCGAGGGCTCCGGGTAGCCGCCGTTGGGGGCGTATCCGTCGTGCTGCGCGGGCTCGCCGCCCGGCGCGTAGTACTGCTCGTCGTACGACTGCTCGTACTGCTGCTCGTACGACGACGGCTGCTGCTGCTCCTCGTACGACGACGCCTCGTACGCCTGCTGAGGCTGCTCCTCGTACGTCTGCCGCTGCTGCTCCTGGTACGACGGCGGCTCGTACGCCTGCCGCTGCTGCTCGTCGTACGCCTGCTGCTGCTCGCCGGGCTGCTGGCCGTGGCTCTGGGCCTCCAGGGCCGCGCGGCGCTCCTCGCGCATCAGCGAGCGGCCGACGGGGTCCAGGTCCCGGATGTCGTCGGGGACCTCCGTGTACCGGCTGTCGTCGAAGCCCAGTTCGGCGGCCGTGCGCATCGGCTGCTGCTGGCCGAAGCTCTCACCCTGGAACTGCTGCTCCGGGATGATCTGCGAGACGGTGAACTCGTCGCGGTCCAGCGGGGCTTCGCCGCCACCGCCGTGCGTGATCGCGTCCGGCAGCATGACCAGGGAGGTCGTACCGGCCTGCTCGCCCGAGGGGCGCAGCTGGACCCGGATGCCGTGCCGGTCGGACAGCCGGCCGACCACGAACAGGCCCATGCGCTGGGAGATCGCGGCGTCCACGGTCGGCGGGTTGGCCAGCTTGTGGTTGATGTCCGCGAAGTCCTCGGCGGTCAGGCCGATGCCCTTGTCGTGGATCTCGATCATGATGCGGCCGTCGGGCAGCCGGGTCGCGGTGACGCGGACCTTGGTCTGCGGGGAGGAGAACGTGGTGGCGTTCTCCAGCAGCTCGGCCAGCAGGTGCACGAGGTCGGTGACCGCGCGGCCGTGGATCTCGGCCTCCGGGACGCCGGACAGCTCGATGCGCTCGTACTGCTCCACCTCGGAGGAGGCGGCGCGCAGCACGTCGACCAGCGGGACCGGCTGGTCCCAGCGGCGGCCGGGCTCCTCGCCGGCGAGGACCAGCAGGTTCTCGCCGTTGCGGCGCATACGGGTGGCCAGGTGGTCCAGCTTGAAGAGGTTCTCCAGCTGGTCGGGGTCGGCCTCGTTGTTCTCCAGGTCGGTGATCAGGGTCAGCTGGCCCTCGATCAGCGACTGGTTGCGGCGCGACAGGTTGGTGAAGATCGCGTTGATGTTGCCCCGCAGCAGCGCCTGCTCGGAGGCGAGCCGGACCGCCTCGCGGTGGACCTGGTCGAAGGCGCGGGCGACCTCGCCGATCTCGTCCTTGGTGGTGATCGGGATCGGCGCGACCCGGGTGTCGACCCGGCCGGGGTCGGTGCGGGAGAGCTGGTCGACCAGCATCGGCAGCCGCTGCTCGGCGATGCCGAAGGCGGCGTTGCGCAGCTGGCGCATCGAGCGGCTCATCTGGCGGGCGACCGCACCGGCCAGGATGAAGGCCAGCAGCAGGGCCACCACGACGATGGCACCGGTGATGAACGCCGAGGTCTTGGCGTCGTCGGCGATGTCCGAGGCCTCGTTCACCGCCTTGTCGGCCATGTCCGACTCGATCTGGCGGTACGCCTTGTACTTCAGCGTGTTGACCGCCCACCAGTTGTCGGCGGTGACGCCCCCGGCGGCCAGCTGGTCACGGGTGAGCGTGCTGGTGTCCTTCATGGTGGCGAGCGCGCCCACCATCTTCGTCGGATCGGCCGACGCGCTCGTGCCCTTGGACTTCTGCGCCATGGCCGCGGTGTCCGACTTGACCTTGTTCTCGAGGTCGGCCAGCTTCTGCGCGTCGGCCTCGGTGCCACCGCCGAGGTACTCCTCGCGGGCGATGCGCTCCAGGTAGGCGTACGAGGACAGGGAGACCCGCTGGGTCGCCAGGTTCGGGGCGTCCGGGCCGGGCTTGACCAGCAGGTGCGTGCCGATCGACCGCTCCAGGGACAGTGCCGCCTTGGTCAGCGAGATGGCGTAGACGGTACGGCCGTAGGAGGTGATGTTTCCGGTGCCCAGACCGAGTTCGTTGGCGAACTCCATCAGCGGGTGACTGACCTGGACGTAGCCCTCTTCGGTCTGCACGCCGGTCATCTTGGAGGTGTACGCGGCCTGCCGCAGCTGGGCCAGCTTGGGCTCGACCTCGCGGAACAGCGTCAGCCGGCGCTTCAGGCCGGCCTCGCCCGGCATGCTCTTGGCCGCCTCGTTGAAGCCGCTGGCGGCCTGGTCGGTGGCCTTGCGGGCGTCGTCGACGGTCTGCTTGCTGGCCGCGTCCTTCTTGTTCAGCAGCAGCGGCGCCGCGGTGACGTCACGCTCGCTCTCCAGCGCGTCGGCATAGGTCAGGGCGGCGCGGACCAGACGGGCGGTGTTCTCGGCGTCGCGGGCCTGCTGCCAGGTGTCGATCGAGCTCTTCACCTGGAAGCCGCCCATGACCAGGCCGACTCCCACGGGTATGAGCAGGATCGCGTTCAGCCGGGTCGGCACCCGCCAGTTGCGCGGGGAGAGACGGCCGCCGCTGGACGCGGGAGTGGCCGCCGGTTCCGTTCCGGGAACGGGGGTGGGCGCCGCAGCGCGCGGCGGCGGGGTGAAGTTGCCCCGTGCCGACGGCTCGGGACCGTTCTTGCTTCGCCTCACTCGACCAACAACCTCTCGGCGGTCGGCACCTTCGTCGTGCCGCAGTCTCTCAGAGCCCGGTTCGCCATCGACCACGAGTACGTACGCGGTACGTCCTCAGTACGTCTTCGACCATTGGGCAGTTCAGGCATTCCAGCACGTGGACCAGCGCACTTCCAAACAGTGGAAAGCCCGTGATCAAGCCGTTGTAAGCGCTAGATAAAACGGTCATAAAGAGCGAGCCCCGCCAAAAGGCGGGGCGTTCGTGCGCACAGCGGCACCACGCGACCGCGTCGCGTGGCGATACCCGGGGATTCCTCTGCCGAACTGTTATGAACGCCGGAGCCGACCGTGTCAAAGGCCACAGTCGGCTCCGCTGTCCTACGGCAACTGCCGTACGGCCCGTCGTACTTGAGTGCTACTTCAGCCGCGCCATCAGGGCGTGCTCCACCAGCGTGATCAGCGCACTCTTTGCATCCGCACGGTGTCGGGCGTCGGTCGTGATGATCGGGGTGTCCGGTCCGATCTGCAGCGCCTCGCGCACTTCCTCCGGGGCGTAGGGCTGCTGTCCGTCGAAGCCGTTGAGGGCCACGACGAAGGGCAGGCCGCTGTTCTCGAAGTAGTCGACCGCGGGGAAGCAGTCGGCGAGCCGGCGGGTGTCGACCAGGACGACGGCACCGATGGCGCCGCGGACCAGGTCGTCCCACATGAACCAGAAGCGGTCCTGGCCCGGCGTACCGAACAGGTACAGGATCAGGTCCTGGTCGAGCGTGATGCGGCCGAAGTCCATGGCCACCGTGGTGGTGGTCTTGTCCCCGGTGTGGGTGAGGTCGTCGATGCCGGCCGAAGCGGACGTCATGACGGCCTCTGTGCGCAGCGGGTTGATCTCCGAGACGGCGCCGACGAACGTGGTCTTGCCCACGCCGAAGCCGCCCGCCACCACGATCTTCGCGGAGGTGGTGGCCCGGCCCGCGTCAGAGCTTGCGAAGTCCACTGAGCACCCTTTCGAGCAGCGTCACATCCGGAGCGCCGCCGTTGTTCTCGTCGCCACCCGGCTGGTGGATGGCGACCAGGCCGGCCTCGGCGAGGTCGGCCACCAGGATCCGGGCCACACCCAGGGGCATGGCCAGCAGCGCCGAGACCTCCGCGACCGACTTGACCTCGCGGCACAGGTGGCAGATGCGCTGGTGCTCCGGAAGGAGTCCCATGAGCGCTGCCGGGTCGGCCGTGGTGCTGATCAGCGCCTCGATGGCGAGCTGGTAGCGGGGCCTGGTCCGGCCGCCGGTCATGGCGTAGGGCCTCACCAGCGGCTGGTCGCCCTCGTCCCCGTACGGCTCCGCGTACGGATCATGATGGGCGGTGGGCGGGGTCATGAATCCTCCGGGCGGGACAGCAAGTCGGTCAGTCAAGCCGTCTGACGGGGCCGGTGGGGGGATTGTGGCGGCCGGACGGTGTTTTCGTGAGGTGGGTGGTGCCGGGGGCGGTCAGTGAAGCAGACTGCCCTGGAGTTCGGCGCGCAGGTCCGGGGTGAGTACCGCACCCGCGCGGTCGACGAGCAGTGCCATCTCGTAGCCGACGAGACCGATGTCCGCATCGGGGTGGGCCAGTACCGCGAGGGACGACCCGTCCGAGATGGACATCAGGAAGAGGAAGCCGCGCTCCATCTCGACGACCGTCTGCGCCACCGCGCCGCCCTCGAAGATCCGGGACGCCCCGGCCGTCAACGAGGTCAGCCCGGACGCGACGGCCGCCAGCTGGTCGGCGCGGTCCCGCGGGAAACCTTCGGACATCGCCAGCAGAAGGCCGTCGGCGGAGACCACCACCGTGTGCGACACCCCGGGGGTGTTGTCCACGAAGTTGGTGATCAACCAGTTCAGGTTCTGTGCCGCCTGGCTCATCGGACTCAACTAACGCTCCTGCTGGTGAGTGGGGCTCGGGAAGCTGCCGGTCTGGCCGCTGCCGGCCTGACGGCCCTGAGCGATGCCCCGACGAAGATTGGTCAGCCGTCCGCGTACGTCGTCAGGCGCACGCGAGACCTGCGGACCGGTTTGGTGCTGTTGCTGCTGAGCGGTGCCCGGGACGAGGTTCGCCCGGGGCACCCGGCGCGGCAGGCCGGAGGTGGTGACCCCGCCGGCCGCGGGCTGCCGGACGCGTTCTGCCTGCCGGACGAGTTCGTCGTTCGGCGAGGTGCGCCAGGAGCCGGTGTTGGATGCGGACCGCTGGGGAGCAGGCGCGGGTGCCTGCTGCTGCGGCCGCGGTGCGGGAGCGTTCTCCTGCCGCGGTGCGGGGGAGGTCTCCTGCTGACCGCCGTGGAACCAGTTGGTCTCCAGCGTGTCGTACAGCGGGGTACGGCCGTCACCCGGGCCGCTGGCCGGCGGCAGCGCCTCCGGCTCCTGGCGGACCGGACGCTGCTGCGGCGCGGGCAGGCGCGGGGCGCCGAAGTCGCCGCGGCCGGCCGGCTGCGGGCGCTCGAACTGGCCGGTGTGGCCGGGGTTCTGGTGGCCCGGGAGGGCGTGCTGCCCGGTGGAACCGCCGTCGTAACCGCCGTCGTACGCCTGCGGGGCCTGCGGGGCCGGGAACTGGCCCGTGTTCTGCGGGTTGTTGTCCGGCCGTCCCGGCGCCGGCGTGCCGAACACGTCGGAGCGGAGGTAGGAGTCGCCGCCCTGCTGGCTGCCGGGGCCGTCGAAGGAGCCCGGCTGCCCGCCCTGCTCGGGACGCGGGAACTGCCCGGTCTGCTGCAGGTTGTCGGGGCGCGCGAACTGGCCCGTCTGCTGGGCGTTGTCCGGGCGGGCGAACTGGCCGGTGTGCGAGCCGCCGCCGTTCAGCTCGGCGCGCGGGAACTCGCCCGTCGCGGCCGGGCCCTGGGCGTCGATCCGGGGTATCTCCGAGGTCGAGCCCGGACCCTGCCGGTCGTCCACCCGCGGCATGCGCGCGGTCTGCGTCGGGTCCTGCTCGTCGTGGCCGCGCGGGGCGTCCATCGAGGCACGCGACAGCGGGGCCTCGCTCCAGTCCGGGGTGCGGGACTGCGGGGCACCACCGGGCAGCTCCGCCCGCGGGCCGCCGCGCGGCGGCAGCTGGGGCTGGCGGCCCTGGTCCGCGGGAGCGCCGGACCGCTTGCGGCCACGGCCGCCGAAGGCGTCCTGCTGCGGCCCGCCCGGGCCCGCGGCCTGCAGGCCCTGCGGGGCGCCCGGCGCCTGACCGCCGAAGCCGGCCGGCGCGGGACGGTTCTGCTGGGGGCCGCCGGGGCCGCCCTGCGGACCGCGTGCTCCGCCCGGCGCACCGGGGCGGCCGCCCTGGCCCGTGCCGGGCAGCGCGGCCCGGGGACCCTGGGCGGAGCCGACCTGGCCACGCGGGCCGGGACCGGAACCGAGCAGGCCGCCGGTCGGGGCGCCGCCGGGGTTGCCGTTCTGCCGCCGGGCCGCTGCCGCACCGGCGGCGGCCTGCGCGGCGGCGGGACCACCGGTGGAGCCGGGCGCGCCGGGCTTGCCCGGAGCGGGCTTCCGGCCGCCCTGGGCGACGTCCACGGGCAGCATGACCAGCGCGGTCGTGCCACCGGAGTCGGACGGGCGCAGCTGGATGCGGATGCCGTGGCGCTGCGACAGACGACCGACCACGAAGAGGCCCATGCGGCGGGAGACGGAGACGTCCACGGTGGGCGGCGAGGCGAGCCGCTCGTTGATCGCCGCGAGGTCCTCGGGGGAGAGGCCGATACCGGTGTCGTGGATCTCGATCAGCACGCGGCCGTCGGGCAGCGCGTGACCGGTGACCTTGACCTTGGTCTGCGGCGAGGAGAAGGAGGTCGCGTTCTCCAGCAGCTCGGCGAGCAGGTGCACGAGGTCGTTGACCACGCGGCCGGCCACCTCGGTGGTGGGCACGGCGGCCAGCTCGATGCGCTCGTACTGCTCCACCTCGGACGCGGCGGCGCGGAGCACGTCGACCAGCGGGACCGGGCGGGTCCAGCGGCGGCCGGGCTCCTCACCCGCGAGGACGAGGAGGTTCTCACCGTTACGGCGCATACGCGTCGCGAGGTGGTCGAGCTTGAACAGGGAGGACAGCTGGTCCGGGTCGGCCTCGCGGGACTCCAGCTCGGAGATCAGCGACAGCTGGCGCTGGATCAGACCCTGGGAGCGGCGCGAGAGGTTGGTGAACATCGCGTTGACGTTGCCCCGCAGCAGGGCCTGCTCGGCGGCGAGGCGGACCGCCTCGCGGTGCACGTCGTCGAAGGCCGCGGCCACCTGGCCGATCTCGTCCCGGGAGTGCACACCGACCGACTCCACGGAGGTGTCGACGTCCTGCGGGTCGGACTCGGAGAGCTGCTTGACCAGCTCGGGCAGGCGGTCCTGGGCGACCTTGGTCGCGGTCTCCTGGAGCCGGCGCAGCGAGCGGATCATGGACCGGGCCACGACGAACGCGCCGACGAGCGACACACCGAGGACGAGCAGGATCAGCGCACCGGAGATGATGGCGTCACGCTGGGTGGCGCTCTTCAGCTCACGCGCCTTCTGCTCCATCTCCTCCAGCAGCGTGTGCTCGATCTTCTTCATCTGCTCGATCTTGGTCGAGCTGTCGTCCACCCAGTCCTTGTAGGACCGCGCCGGCAGCTGCTGCAGGCCGTCGGGGGACTCGAAGGAGCGCTTGGCGTAGGTGTCGGCGGTCTCGATCGTCGGGTTGCCCTCGTCGATCGGCTTCAGCAGCTCCTCGGCGTTCTGGTCCGCGTAGATCTTCCGGAAGATCGCCAGCTCGGAGTTCTCGCTCTCGTACGCCGACTGGCCGTAGAGGCGGTCGTTCTCGGAGAGGTCGCCCTTGGTGTCGGTGGTCGCGGGCAGCGCGGCGGCGATCATCGCGCGCTGCACGGACGCGTACTCCTTGGCGGTGGAGAAGGCCGCCAGGGCACGGGTGCGGGAGATCATCTCCGGGTTGCTGGACGCCTCGGCCATGTCCTGGGAGAGGCCGATCAGCTGGCTGATGAGCCGGTGGTAGGACTCGACCGTCTGGGAGGCGTTGTCCTTGGACCCGTAGGCCTTCTGGCGGATCTTGGCCAGGTCGTCGAGCTGGTTGGCCAGACCGACGAGCGCGTCGCGCACGCCCTGCAGGTTGCCGTCCTTGCTCGCGGCGTCGATCTCCTCGGAGGAGTCGAGGAAGTTCTCGCGGGCCCGGTCCGTCTTCTGCTGGTAGGCCTTGATCTGGTAGTCGTTCTTCTTCAGACCGCCGTGGGCCAGCGGGCCGGCGGACTGGTCGCGCTCCTCCTGGAGCGCCATGGCCAGCTCGGTGGCCTGCTTGGTCATCTCCGTCAGCAGCTTCATGTTGTCGAGCTGCTGGATGTCGTTCATGTTCTCGTTGATGCGCAGCGCGCCCAGCGAGGTCGCCGCGACCACGGGCAGCGCGAGCAGCGACACCAGGCGCGTGGAGATGCGCCAGTTGCGCAGCGCCAGCCGCGAACCCGTGCTGGTCGGGCCCTGCCCGGGCTTCGCCGACGGCGTGGGGCCGGCCGAGGGCGTCGCGGTCGTGGAGGCCGACGCGGCGGAGCCGCCCGGGCGTCCGCGCTCACCGCCGTCTCCGGCCTGGGCCTGGCCCGGGTTCTGGGCGTGCTGGGGCGAGGAGCTGACGGCCTTGGGGCCAGTCCCGCCGTGCGGCTCCGGCTCCGCCGAAGCGCTGCCATCCCTCTTGAAACGTCCCTGCACTAGCGTCGCAACCTCTGGACCAGGCATCCCCCGCGCGAACGGAGGGACACGGTGTCGGCGTTGTGGAGAGCGCCCTGAATACGCCCCCCGAGTGGTCTTGAGTGACCGGCGCTGGTTCCCCCCTATCTCGCCGCCACTCGGCGCTGTGTGCGCCCCCTGTGCGCCGGCTCGATCCTGCGGCGGTCCGTGGAATTCCAGCACAGTGCAGGATCTCCAACAAGGCCAGTGAACCGAGCTGTGACCTACGTGACCGACTGTGAGGGACGGGTTACCGCTTGTGGAACCGTTTTCGGGGCACAACGGGCATACCCCGCTGAGTGGCGGCTCGATGCCCGGTGTCCCAGTCGCCATGATCAGGAGCGGAATGATGGCTTCAGGGGGTCAATGTCCGTTTCACCGGGACGGGTTGCCAGTCGGAATTGACCGAATTGTCCGTGAGGTCGTGAGCAAACTCACATGAACATCGGGGGGAGTTGGCGTCTTCGTCGGGGAATCCGATGTTTAGCCTGGCGCTTTACAAGACGGACGACTCTGCCAACCCACTCGACCAGAGGGCACAGGACGACAACGGTGAAGACGACGATGATGTTCCGCAACATAGCCAACCCGCGACGCACGACCCTGGCGCACCTGACGGACGCCGGCGAGCTGCACACGCCCGAGCTGCCGGAGCACTCCGTCGACCTCCCCGCCCAGACGGCCAACCCCCGCCGCACCGTCCTCATGGACGTCCCGGTCGGCGCGGGCGCCCCGGCCGGCGAGTAACCGCCGGAACACCGGGCCCGGCCCGGAACGGCGCCGCCGGTTCCACCGAAGCGCGGCCGAGGGGTCGGGTGACTCCCTCCGGCCGCGTTCGCGTTTTTCCCGGCCTTTTCCGCGCGGCGGCCCACAGGCTCCGGTGACCCGCCTCCGACCTGCGCCGATGCCCCCAGAAGCGAACAACTTCGCATAGCTCCGTTAACCTGAGGCGTCAGTACGCCGGTTCTCAGTGAGGGGCGCAGGATCCCGTGCGCATCGCCAGGTTCTCCATCGACGGGAACGTAGCCTTCGGCGCGGTCGAGGGCGACAAGCAGGACGAACTCGTCCTCGACATCATCAAGGGCATCCCGTTCGCGGACTACGAGCTGTCCGGTACGAAGGTGCCGCTCGGCAAGGTCAGGCTGCTCCCGCCGGTGCTCCCCAACAAGGTCGTGGCCTTCGGCCGCAACTACGCCGAGCACGCGCGCGAGCTGGGCAACGAGGTTCCGGACGCCCCCTTCGCCTTCTTCAAGCCGTCCACCTCGGTGATCGGCCCCGGCGACGACATCCAGTACCCCTCCTTCACCGAGGAACTGCACCACGAGGCCGAGCTGGCCGTCGTCATCGGCCGCATGTGCCGCGAGGTCCCGCGCGAGCGCGTCAAGGACGTGATCTTCGGCTACACCTGCGCCAACGACGTCACCGCCCGCGACGTGCAGAAGCGCGAGAAGCAGTGGGCCCGGGCCAAGGGCTTCGACACCTCCTGCCCGCTCGGCCCCTGGGTGGAGACGGACATCGACCTCGCCCGCGCGAACGACCTCACCGTGCAGCTCACCGTCAACGGCGAACAGCGCCAGCTGGGACGCACGAGCGAGATGATCCACCCCATCGAGGACTTGATCGTCAACATCTCCGAGGCCATGACGCTGCTGCCCGGCGACGTCATCCTCACCGGCACCCCCGCGGGGGTCGGCCCCCTGCACGTCGGCGACGAGGTCGCCGTCACCATCGAAGGCATCGGCACTCTCACCAACAAGGTTGTCAAGCGTGGCTAGCGCACCCGGCTCCCCCGTACGCGTCCGTTTCTGCCCCTCGCCCACCGGTAACCCCCACGTGGGCCTGGTCCGCACCGCCCTGTTCAACTGGGCGTACGCCCGGCACCACCAGGGCACCCTGGTCTTCCGCATCGAGGACACCGACGCGGCCCGCGACTCGGAGGAGTCGTACAACCAGCTGCTCGACGCGATGCGCTGGCTCGGTTTCGACTGGGACGAGGGCCCCGAGGTCGGCGGCCCGCACGCGCCGTACCGCCAGTCGCAGCGCATGGACATCTACGCGGACGTCGCCCGCAAGCTGCTGGACGCCGGCCACGCCTACCACTGCTACTGCTCCCAGGAGGAGCTGGACACCCGCCGCGAGGCCGCCCGCGCCGCCGGCAGGCCGTCCGGCTACGACGGCCACTGCCGCGACCTGAGCGCCGAGCAGGTCGAGGAGTACCAGGCCCAGGGCCGCACCCCGATCGTCCGCTTCCGGATGCCCGACGAGACGATCACCTTCACCGACCTGGTCCGCGGCGAGCTGACCTTCACGCCGGAGAACGTGCCCGACTACGGCATCGTCCGCGCGAACGGCGCCCCGCTGTACACGCTGGTGAACCCCGTCGACGACGCGCTGATGGACATCACCCACGTGCTGCGCGGCGAGGACCTGCTCTCCTCCACCCCGCGCCAGATCGCGCTGTACAAGGCGCTGACCGAGCTGGGCATCGCGCAGCGGACCCCGCAGTTCGGGCACCTGCCGTACGTGATGGGCGAGGGCAACAAGAAGCTGTCCAAGCGCGACCCGCAGTCCTCCCTCAACCTCTACCGCGAGCGGGGCTTCCTGCCCGAGGGCCTGCTGAACTACCTGTCCCTGCTGGGCTGGTCGCTCTCGGCGGACCAGGACATCTTCTCGATCGAGGAGATGGTCGCGGCCTTCGACATCTCCGACGTGAACCCCAACCCGGCGCGCTTCGACCTGAAGAAGTGCGAGGCGATCAACGCCGACCACATCCGCATGCTGGATGTGAAGGAGTTCACCGAGCGCTGCCGCCCCTGGCTGAAGGCCCCGTTCGCCCCCTGGGCGCCGGAGGACTTCGACGAGGCGAAGTGGCAGGCGATCGCCCCGCACGCCCAGACCCGCCTGAAGGTCCTGTCGGAGATCACCGACAACGTCGACTTCCTCTTCCTGCCGGAGCCGGTCTTCGACGAGGCCTCGTGGACCAAGGCGATGAAGGAGGGCTCCGACGCCCTGCTCCGCACGGCCCGCGAGAAGCTGGAGTCGGCCGACTGGTCCTCCGCCGAGTCCCTCAAGGAGGCCGTCCTGGCCGCCGGCGAGGCCCACGGCCTCAAGCTCGGCAAGGCCCAGGCCCCGGTCCGCGTGGCCGTCACGGGCCGCACGGTCGGCCTGCCGCTCTTCGAGTCCCTGGAGGTCCTGGGCAAGGAGAAGACGCTGGCCCGCGTCGACGCGGCGCTGGCCAGGCTGACGGCGTAGACGCGCGCGTTCCCGAGGGGCGGTGGCCGTACCGGCTGCCGCCCCTCGGGCATGTCGGTGGCCCGCACTAGTGTTTCGGCTCACACAGTGAGCGAGATCGAGAAGGGCGCCGCCATGCCGATGAGTCCGCGGGACTACACCTGGCTGTTCACCCCGGGCAGCACGTTCGGCTTCGAGACCGGGACCCGGGGTGTGATCCACCTGGCCGACGGCGGCGAGCTGGACCTGCCCACCGGCCGGGTCGTCGCCTGCGACCCGTTCGTCTACCTCGGCAGCGGCGACATAGAGCCCTTCACGGCCACCGTGGCGCCCGGCCGCTACCGCGTCGACGCGGCCGTCGCGACCCTCACCCGGCCCGGCGAGCCCCCGTCCGACCGCCCCCACCGGCGGGTGGCCGCGGCCCGCCTCGTCATCCGCGACGAGCCGGCCGTCACCTGGGAACTCGCCCTGTGCCCCGGCCAGGACCCCGCCGAGCTCGGGGACGACGAGTTCTTCGGGTACGGGGTCGACGCCGGCACCGGCTGCTTCTACGACGCCTCGGCCGAGGAGGCGTTCCCGGAGACCGAGGAGGAGGAAGGGCCGCTGTGGGACGCGTTCGAGCACAGCGACTGGTCGCCGGGGCCGCACCTGGTCACGTCCACCGCTGGCGGCCACACCCTGGCCGTGTTCACCTCGGGCTGGGGCGACGGCTTCTACCCCACCTGGACCGGCCGCTCGGCCTCGGGTGAGATCACCTGCTTCGTGACGGACTTCTTCGTGGCCCCGGACCCCGTGTAGTCCGGCCCCGTCCCGGCCGGTCCGGCGGTACCGTCGGACCCATGACGATCAGAGCCGTGGTCTGGGACGTGGACGACACCCTGTTCGACTACACGACCGCGGACCGTGAGGGCATGCGGGCGCACCTGGCGGCCGAGGGCCTCCTCGTCGGGTACGACAGTCCCGAGCAGGCCCTGGTGCGCTGGCGGGAGATCACCGAGCGGCAGTGGGCGCGGTACGCGGCGGGGGAGTGCACCTTCCAGGAGCAGCGGCGCGACCGCGTGCGTGTGTTCCTCGGCACGGACCTGACCGACGCCGAGGCCGACGCCTGGTTCCAGCGGTACGTCGGGCACTACGAGGCCGCCTGGAGCGTCTTCCCGGACGTCCTGCCCGCCCTGGAGGCGCTCGCCGTCAGCCACCGGCACGCGGTGCTGTCCAACTCCAGCATCACCGTCCAGGAGCACAAGCTGCGCACCCTCGGTCTGCTCGACCGCTTCGAGTCCGTGCTGTGCGCCGCCGAGCTGGGCGTCTCCAAGCCGGAGCCGGGTGCCTTCCTGGCCTCCTGCGAGGCGCTGGGGCTGCCGCCGCACGAGGTGGCGTACGTCGGCGACCACCCCGAGATCGACGGGCGGGGCGCCGCCGAGGCCGGACTGCTGTCCGTGTGGATCGACCGCGGGACGGGCGTCGTACAGGCCGTCGGGGAGGTTGTCTGCCGTCGGATCTCCACCCTCGCCGAACTCCCGGCGCTCGTCCGCGCGGATACCCGTTTTGGAGCCCCGTCCACCTTCGGGTAATGTTCTTCCTGCGCCGAGGGGAGCGGGCCGGAAGGCCGGAGCCCCGAGGAGCAGACTAGAACGAGAACCCCGCAGGGGGATTGAGTTCCAGTGGCCTATGGTGTAATTGGCAGCACGACTGATTCTGGTTCAGTTAGTCTTGGTTCGAGTCCAGGTAGGCCAGCTCGCAGAGCTTATCTGCAAAGCCCCCGTTGTGTAGCGGCCTAGCACGCTGCCCTCTCAAGGCAGTAGCGCCGGTTCGAATCCGGTCGGGGGTACTGATCTCGATCTTGTCGGGATCGCTAGGGCCCCCGTTGTGTAGCGGCCTAGCACGCCGCCCTCTCAAGGCGGTAGCGCCGGTTCGAATCCGGTCGGGGGTACTGACTGGTCTAAACCATCATTGGTCTATGGTGTAATTGGCAGCACGACTGATTCTGGTTCAGTTAGTCTTGGTTCGAGTCCAGGTAGACCAGCTCGGACCTGCGGAAACGCAGAGTCCACGCCCCCGTTGTGTAGCGGCCTAGCACGCCGCCCTCTCAAGGCGGTAGCGCCGGTTCGAATCCGGTCGGGGGTACGCACAGGGAAGGCCCTCCACTTCGGTGGGGGGCCTTCGTCGTGCCGGGCGCTACTCGAAGCCGTACCGCCGGGCCGACTCCTCCTCCTGGGCCAGCCGGCGCAGGGCCTGCAGGATCGGCTCGGTCAGCACCGCGCCGAGCACCGCCGTCTCCACCTTCTCCGCCTCCGACGGACGGGTCTCCACGAAGTCCAGATCGAGCTTCGCCGTCCGGTGCATCAACTCGGCATAGGAGACGAGCAGTTCGCTGCCCCAGTCGTAGCCGAGCCGGCGGAACGCGGCCACCGCCACCACCAGGGACCGGTACGCGGGGGAGATCGTCGTCAGCAGCCGAGCGTTCGACCAGCCCAGCCGGTCCAGCAGCTCGTCGGCCTCCTGGCGCGCGGCCCGGACGTACTCGTCGTCCTCGTCCGGTTCCGGCACCTGCGGCAGCGCCCACAGGGCCGCGCCGAGCCGGATCGTGCGGCCCAGGGACTCGTCGTCGACGTTGCGCAGCACCTCCCGGACCGTGGCCACCGGCAGCCCGCCGACCTGGATCATCGCGCGCACCAGCCGCAGCCGGCGCAGGTGCTCCTCGCCGTACTCCGCCGTCGTCCTGTTGAGCTGGCGGCCCGGCGGCAACAGGCCTTCGCGCAGGTAGTACTTGATCGTCGCGGTGGCCACACCGCTGCGTTCGCTCAGCTCGGCAAGCCGCATGTCTTGCGCTCCTCCTTGGATATCGCCACTATCCAAGCATCGGCCGTTGGATAGTGCCGCTCACCGACGAGGGGGAAGTCATGGTGTCCCGTACCACCGCCGACGCGAAGGGTGACGTCGTCGTCCTGCTGATCGGCATGCGCATCAACCGCTTCCGGGCCGTCCACCTGTGGCTGCCGGTGATGCTCGCGATGCTGCGCATGCTGCGGGAGCTGGAGAAGGACCCCGCGCGCGGGCTGCGCGCCAAGGTGCTGCTCACGGCGTCGCCGCGCACGTACTACGTCGTGCAGTACTGGGAGTCCAAGGAGAAGCTGTACGCCTACGCGACCGCGCCGGACGCCTTCCACCACGAGGTCTGGGCCAGGCTCAACCGCAAGGAGCGGGCCGGGAAGCTGCGCGGGGAGGTCGGGATATGGCACGAGTCGTACGTCGTGCCGGAGGGGTCGTACGAGGCCATCTACGGGGACATGCCGGCGTTCGGGCTGGCCGCCGCGCACGGGCAGGTGCCGCTCGCGGCGCGCGGGCGGTACGCCAAGGACCGGTTCGCCTACCGGTCGGGGGAGGGTGCGGGCGCCTGACCGCCGTGGGGTGTCCGCCGCCGGGCCGGTGCGGGCCCGTGCGCGGTCCTCGCGCCCGCGCGGCGGAGCCGCACGTCGACACGGCCCGGGCCCCGGGCCGGCCGCCCCGCCCCCGGGAAGGACCTGCCGCGGCGTTGAGGCGGGTCCTTCCCCGGGCGGGGTCTTCCGGTGCCGGCTCAGCCCGAGCGGCGCAGGGCCTCCGAGAGGCGGGCTGCCGCGTCGATGACCGCCTGGGCGTGCATGCGGCCCGGGTGGCGGGTCAGGCGCTCGATGGGGCCCGAGACGGACACGGCGGCCACCACGCGGTTGGAGGGGCCGCGTACGGGCGCCGAGACGGACGCGACGCCCGGCTCGCGCTCGCCGATCGACTGGGCCCAGCCGCGCCGCCGTACGCCCGACAGGGCCGTCGCCGTGAAGCGGGCGCCCTGCAGGCCCCGGTGCAGGCGCTCGGGCTCCTCCCAGGCCATCAGGATCTGCGCCGAGGAGCCGGCCTTCATCGTGAGCGTGGAGCCGACCGGGACGGTGTCCCGCAGGCCGGACAGGCGTTCCGCCGCGGCCACACAGATCCGCATGTCACCCTGGCGACGGTAGAGCTGCGCGCTCTCGCCGGTGACATCACGGAGGTGGGTGAGCACGGGGCCCGCCGTCGCGAGCAGGCGGTCCTCGCCCGCCGCCGCCGCGAGCTCCGCGAGGCGCGGGCCGAGGATGAAACGGCCCTGCATGTCGCGTGCCACCATGCGGTGGTGTTCCAGGGCCACGGCCAGGCGGTGGGCCGTGGGTCGTGCCAGTCCGGTGGCGCCGACCAGACCCGCGAGGGTGGCCGGACCGGACTCCAGAGCGCTCAGGACGAGGGCCGCCTTGTCCAGAACGCCGACGCCGCTACTGTTGTCCATGCAACGATACTCACGTCTCACTCTGTGAAACGCAAGTTCAATTTTCCGTGGAACGCGCCACCCTGGAATCACACAGCGGCCCGGGGACCAACGGGCCTGGCGGTGGACGCCCGGAATCACGACGTTCAGGGGCCCCCAAGAAGGGCAGCCACCGCTCCTCAAGATCTCTAGTTGGGTCGGTGGACGCTTGCCGGCCGGAGGGAAAGCGATGGGTAGGACACTCGCGGAGAAGGTCTGGGACGACCACGTCGTCCGGCGCGCCGAGGGCGAGCCCGACCTCCTCTACATCGATCTGCACCTGCTGCACGAGGTGACCAGCCCCCAGGCCTTCGACGGTCTGCGCAAGAGCGGCCGGACGGTGCGTCGCCTCGACCTCACCATCGCCACCGAGGACCACAACACCCCCACCCTCGACATCGACAAGCCCATCGCCGACCCGGTCTCCCGGGCCCAGCTGGAGACCCTGCGCAAGAACTGCGCCGAGTTCGGCGTGCGGCTGCACCCGCTGGGCGACGTCGAGCAGGGCGTCGTGCACGTCGTCGGCCCGCAGCTGGGTCTGACCCAGCCCGGCACCACCGTCGTCTGCGGCGACTCGCACACCTCCACGCACGGCGCCTTCGGCGCGCTGGCGTTCGGCATCGGCACCTCGCAGGTCGAGCACGTGCTGGCCACCCAGACGCTGCCGCTGGCCCGCCCGAAGACCATGGCGATCACGGTCGACGGCGAGCTGCCCGAGGGCGTCACCGCCAAGGACCTGATCCTGGCGATCATCGCCCGCATCGGTACCGGCGGCGGCCAGGGCTACATCCTGGAGTACCGCGGCTCCGCCATCGAGAAGCTCTCGATGGAGGCCCGGATGACCATCTGCAACATGTCGATCGAGGCCGGCGCCCGCGCGGGCATGATCGCCCCCGACGAGACCACCTTCGCGTACCTCAAGGGCCGTCCGCACGCCCCCGAGGGCGCCGACTGGGACGCCGCGGTCGCGTACTGGAATACGCTGCGGACCGACGAGGACGCCGTCTTCGACGCCGAGGTCGTCATCGACGCCGCCGCGCTGTCGCCGTTCGTCACCTGGGGCACCAACCCCGGCCAGGGCGCGCCGCTTTCGGCGGACGTCCCCGACCCGGCTTCGTACGAAGACGCTTCGGAGCGCCTCGCCGCCGAAAAGGCCCTGGAGTACATGGGGTTGGAGGCCGGGCAGCCGCTGCGCTCCATCAAGGTGGACACCGTCTTCGTAGGCTCCTGCACCAACGGCCGCATCGAGGACCTGCGCGCCGCCGCGGATCTGCTGCGGGGCCGCAAAGTCGCCGACGGCGTACGGATGCTGGTCGTCCCGGGCTCCGCGCGCGTGGGGCTGCAGGCCGTCTCCGAGGGCCTGGACGTGGTCTTCAAGGAGGCCGGCGCCGAATGGCGGCACGCGGGCTGCTCGATGTGCCTCGGCATGAACCCGGACCAGCTGGCCCCGGGCGAGCGCTCCGCCTCCACCTCCAACCGCAACTTCGAGGGCCGGCAGGGCAAGGGCGGTCGCACGCACCTGGTGTCGCCGCAGGTCGCGGCGGCCACCGCCGTCCTGGGCCACCTGGCCTCCCCGGCCGACCTGACCGACGTCCCCGCGCCCGCTGGAGTCTGAGAACCATGGAAGCCTTCACCACCCACACCGGCCGGGCCGTCCCGCTGCGCCGTAGCAACGTCGACACCGACCAGATCATCCCTGCTCACTGGCTCAAGAAGGTCACCCGGGACGGCTTCGAGGACGGGCTGTTCGAGGCCTGGCGCAAGGACCCGGAGTTCGTCCTCAACCGCCCCGAGCGGCAGGGCGCGACCGTCCTGGTCGCCGGCCCCGACTTCGGCACCGGCTCCTCCCGCGAGCACGCCGTCTGGGCGCTGCAGAACTACGGCTTCAAGGCCGTGATCTCCTCCCGCTTCGCCGACATCTTCCGCGGCAACTCGCTGAAGAACGGCCTGCTCACGGTCGTGCTGGACCAGAAGATCGTGGACGCGCTGTGGGAGCTGACCGAGCAGGACCCCACTACTGAGGTCACTGTGGACCTTGAGGCGCGTGAGGTCCGCGCCGAGGGCATCACCGCCTCCTTCGAGCTGGACGAGAACTCCCGCTGGCGGCTGCTGAACGGCCTGGACGACATCTCCATCACGCTCCAGAACGAGGCCGACATCGCCGCCTACGAGGCGAAGCGTCCCGCCTACAAGCCGCGGACGCTCCAGGTCTGATCCGGATCCCCTGACCGGGTCGTATTTCGGCCACCTCAACATCCCCTCTGTACCCCCGATCGCCACGATTGGGGGTACAGCCATGTCTGCACCCGAACGGCCCTGCGACTCCGCCCAGCTCAGCCCAACTGCCCGCGTTAGGAGGGCTGTTGTTTGGGTAAGTGAGTGCTGTGTTCGCGTCCACCGCAAGTGCCTGGAAGGCCATTTGAGGCGGCAGTTGCCCCCTGCGCAGGCGACAACTCGCCCCAGATGGCACAATCTGTGCATGGAACACGACGGCCAACTCCAGCTCTATACGGCGGTCGCGAACCAGCTCAAGGAAGCGCACGCAAGAGTGCGCGCACTGCAAGTCCCGGAGGGCGTACGGATGGCGCTGACCCGGAAGCTGCTGGTCATTACGGCCGCGGCCAAGCACGATCTCGCCGACGCGGCAAGGCGGCTCGATCGGTTCACGGCGGACCTCGACGCGGGTCGGATCCCCGAAGAGGACCGCTGAACCGTCCGGGACGGCCGAGTCCGTTGCGGCACAAGGGTGATAAGCCCGTTTCGTGTTTGATTTGCGGTATATATCTGCCTAACGTGCGAAAAAGCTTGAACACTTTCGTTCTGGCGAAGTCTCCGAAGGGGAAGACGTGAACAAGGCGCAGCTCGTAGAAGCGATTGCCGACAAGGTGGGTGGCCGCCAGCAGGCCGCCGACGCTGTCGATCATGTCCTGGACGCCATCGTCCGCGCGGTCGTCGCGGGCGAGCGGGTCTCGGTCACCGGCTTCGGGTCCTTCGAGAAGGTGGACCGCCCCGCCCGCTACGCCCGCAACCCCCAGACGGGCGAGCGGGTTCGGGTCAAGAAGACCTCGGTGCCGCGGTTCCGCGCCGGTCAGGGCTTCAAGGACCTGGTGAGCGGCTCGAAGAAGCTGCCGCGCGGTGGCGAGGTCTCCGTGAAGAAGGCGCCCAAGGGCAGCCTGTCCGGCCCGCCGCCCACCATCGCCAAGGCCGCCGGCAAGAAGGCCGCCGCGAAGAAGACGGCCGGTGCGGCCAAGAAGGCCACGGCGGCGAAGAAGGCGACGCCCGCGAAGAAGACCACGGCCGCCGCCAAGAAGACCACGGCGAAGAAGGCGCCCGCCGCCAAGAAGACCACCACGGCGACCGCCAAGACCGCCGCGACGAAGACCGCCGCGAAGAAGACCACGGCGAAGAAGGCCCCGGCGAAGAAGGTGACCGCCAAGAAGGCCCCGGCGAAGAAGTCGACGGCCCGCAAGACCACCGCCAAGAAGACCACCGCCCGCAAGGCGACGTCGTAGGACCGCCAGGGCATTCACGCGCCGGGCCGGACTCCCCAGGGGAGCCCGGCCCGCGGTGTGTGTAAGGGCGGTCAGAGGGTCTGAAGGGTGACGAGGGTGATCCGGAGGGTCTCGCCCCCGCCCTCCGTCTCGATCCGCACGCGCTGCCCGGGGCGCAGCAGCCGCAGGTCCCCGGCGTCGAACGCGGCGCGGTCGAACGGCACCGGGGTGCCGTCGTCGAGGAGCACCTGCCCGCTGCGGGTCTCCGGGTCGTAGGTGAACGCGGTGGCTTGCATGGCCGTCAGCGTAGTGGCTTCGGCCGCCGGCCGCCGGGGCCGCACGCCGCCGCCGGACGCGGGCCCCCCGGGGCCGGCCGGGCGCCCACCGCCAAGGCCGCCGAGACCGCCGCCGTGTAGGGCCCCACCCCCAGGGCCAGCGCCGCCCGCAGGTCCTGCCCGGTGTCCACGTCCTGCCGAACCGAATCGACCCCGGCCAGCGTGAGTTCCGCCGCGCCCGACGCCCGGTGCCGCATGCGCGAATCCACACCGAACAGCGGACGCAATGCGCGGTCGCCGGCCGCCGCCAGTAAAGTCGTGCCCACTTCGGCCGCATCCGCGAGAAAAGCCCGGGGGAATTCCGCGGCGGCGGTCAGCACCCGGGACAGTTCCGCCGGACGCAGGGCCGGCAGATCGGCGTTCAGGGCCGCGACCGGAGTGCCGGGGCGGATTTCCCGTACGACGGCCGCCCCGTGCGCCAGGGCGGCGTTCAGGCCGCTGCCGGGGGTGTCCGGGACGATCCGCGCGCCCAGCGCCGCCAGTTCCCGGCCGGCCAGCTCGTCGTCCGTGACGACCGCCACATCCGACACCGCCGGGCAGGCCACCGCCGCGGCCACCGTGTCCTGCGCGAACGCCAGCGCCAGCGCCGGGCGCACCCCGTCGTCGGCGGTGTCCGCGAGCCTGCTCTTGGCCCGCGTCAGGGGCTTCAGGGGGATGACCAAGGTCCACTGCACCGGCGTACCGTCCCTCTCTCGTCCCGCACATTGTCCCCGGGTCATCTGGCGCCGCGGGGAGCGGGGCGTACGGTGTTCTCGACAGACCGGCGGCCCGGGGCCAGACTTGTGCGGCCCCCGCCGGGGTGGCAGTCCTAGAGGAAGGTGTCCTTGTGCCCCGCCGCAGAATCGGCTTCTGGTACCGCTTCGCCGCGGTGATCTGCAAACCGCCGCTGGTGGTTCTGATCAAGCGGGACTGGCGTGGAATGGAGCACATTCCGGCCGAGGGCGGATTTATCACCGCGGTGAACCACAATTCCCACGTGGACCCCTTCGCGTACGCGCACTATCAGTACAACACCGGGCGGGTCCCGCGATTCCTGGCGAAGAGCGGGCTTTTCAAGAAGGGATTCGTCGGGGCCGCCATGCGCGGCACCGGGCAGATCCCCGTCTACCGCGAGTCCACGGACGCCCTGAGCGCCTTCCGGGCCGCCATCGACGCCGTCGAGCGCGGCGAGTGCGTGGCCTTCTACCCCGAGGGCACCCTCACCCGCGACCCGAACGGCTGGCCCATGACGGGCAAGACCGGCGCCGCCCGCGTCGCCCTGCAGACCAAGTGCCCGGTCATCCCGGTCGCCCAGTGGGGCGCCAACGAACTGCTGCCGCCGTACGCCAGGAAGCCCAGCCTCTTCCCGCGCAAGACGCACCACGTGCTCGCGGGCCCGCCGGTGGACCTCTCCCGTTTCTACGACAGGGAGATGACCCCGGAGGTGCTGAAGGAGGCCACCGAGGTCATCATGGCGGCCATCACCCGCCAGCTGGAGCTGATCCGCGGCGAGAAGGCGCCCGAGACGCCGTACGACCCGCGCCGTGAGCGGATCGAGCAGCGGCGCCGCACCCAGGCACAGGCGCAGGCCAGGCAAGCGGAAGGGCAGAGCAAGTGAGCAAGCCTGTGCGGGCGGCCGTCATGGGCACCGGTTCGTGGGGCACCGCCTTCGGCATGGTCCTCGCCGACGCCGGCTGCGACGTGACCCTGTGGGCCCGCCGCGCGGAGCTGGCCGAGGCGGTCAACTCCACCCGGACCAACCCCGACTACCTGCCCGGCGTGGAACTCCCGGAGAACCTGCACGCCACCGCCGACGCGGCCGAGGCCCTCCGGGACGCGGACTTCACCGTGCTCGCGATCCCCTCCCAGACCCTGCGCGCCAACCTCGCCGAGTGGTCCCCGCTGCTCGCCCCGGACACCGTCCTGGTCTCCCTGATGAAGGGCGTCGAACTCGGTTCCACCATGCGGATGAGCGAGGTCATCGAGGACGTCGCCAAGGTCGGCGCCGACCGGATCGCGGTCGTCACCGGGCCCAACCTGGCCCGCGAGATCGCCGCCCGCATGCCCGCCCTCGCCGTCGTGGCCTGCACCGACGAGCGGGTCGCCCAGCGGCTGCAGGCCGCCTGCCACACGCCGTACTTCCGGCCGTACACCAACACCGACGTGGTCGGCTGCGAACTCGCCGGCGCGGTCAAGAACGTCATCGGGCTCGCGGTCGGCATCGCCGACGGCATGGGACTCGGCGACAACGCCAAGGGCTCGCTCATCACCCGCGGCCTCGCCGAGACCACCCGGCTCGGCCTCGCGATGGGCGCCGACCCGCTGACCTTCTCCGGACTCGCGGGCCTGGGCGACCTGGTGGCCACCTGCTCCTCGCCGCTGTCCCGGAACCACACCTTCGGCACCAACCTCGGCAAGGGCATGTCCCTGGAGGAGACCATCGCGGTCACCCGGCAGACCGCCGAGGGCGTCAAGTCCTGCGAGTCCGTGCTGGATCTGGCCCGCCGGCACGGCGTCGACATGCCGATCACCGAGACGGTCGTCAGCATCGTGCACGAGGGCAAGTCGCCGGTCGCCGCGCTCAAGGAGCTGATGGCGCGCAGCGCCAAGCCCGAACGCCGCTGAGAGCGGCCGGGCGGCCGGCTCCCGGGGCCGCCTTTCGGGGCCGTCGCGCGACGCTGTGCAACCGTCCGCGCGACGCTGAGCGACCGCCCGGGAGCGCGCGCTGACTTGGCCGCTACCTCCGGGTACTCTCAACGCGATATGAGCACCGAGAACCTTCCCCAGAGCCCTGAGCAGCCGTCGCGCAAGCCGCGCGTGGCCGTCGTGTTCGGCGGGCGCAGTTCCGAACACGGGATCTCCGTGGTCACCGCCGGCGCCGTCCTCAAGGCCATCGACCGGACGAAGTACGACGTCCTGCCGATCGGCATCACCTCGGACGGCCGCTGGGCGCTGACGGCCGACGAGCCGGAGCGGATGGCCATCACCGACCGCCGTACCCCCAGCGTGGCCGAGCTGGCGGAGTCGCACGAGGGCGGCGTGGTGCTCCCCGTCGACCCCGCGAACCGCGAGGTCGTCTACAGCGAGCCCGGCTCCGTGCCCAAGGCGCTCGGCGAGGTCGACGTGGTCTTCCCGGTGCTCCACGGCCCCTACGGCGAGGACGGCACCCTGCAGGGCCTGCTGGAGCTGTCCGGGGTGCCGTACGTCGGCTCGGGCGTGCTCGCCTCGGCCGTCGGCCAGGACAAGGAGTACATGAAGCGGGTGTTCACCTCCTTCGGGCTCAAGGTCGGCCCGTACCTGGTGATCCGGCCCCGCGAGTGGGCGCAGGACGAGTCCGCCGCCCGCAAGCGGATCATCGACTTCGCCGGTGAGCACGGCTGGCCGCTGTTCGTGAAGCCCGCGCGCGCGGGTTCCTCCATCGGCATCACCAAGGTCGACGACCTGTCCGGGCTGGACGAGGCGATCGCCGAGGCGCAGTCCCACGACCCGAAGATCCTGGTCGAGGCGGCCCTGCGGGGCCGCGAGATCGAGTGCGGCGTCCTGGAGTTCGAGGACGGCCCGCGCGCCTCCGTCCCGGCCGAGATCCCGCCGCCGGACGCCCACGCGTACTACGACTTCGAGGCCAAGTACATCGACTCCACGCCCGGCATCGTCCCGGCCCCGCTCACCCCGGAGCAGACCGCCGAGGTGCAGGGACTCGCGGTCGAGGCGTTCGAGGCGGCCTCCTGCGAGGGCCTGGTCCGCGCGGACTTCTTCCTCACCGAGGACGACGAGTTCGTGATCAACGAGATCAACACCATGCCCGGCTTCACGCCGATCTCGATGTACCCGCAGATGTGGCAGGCGAGCGGGATCAGCTACCCCGAGCTGGTCGACCGCCTGGTGCAGGCGGCGCTGCGCCGCTCCACCGGACTGCGCTGAGCCCGCGGCGGGTCAGTGCCGCATGGAGGCGAGCCCCTCGGGGATCGCCTTCTTGACGGCCGTCGCCAGGTCCATCAGCACCTGGGCGCTGTCGTCCGACCCGGACAGCTTCTTCGGCAGGGTCACCTGCACATACGCGCGACGGCCGGACGTGGTGAACCGCCACGTCCCGTCGTCCTCCTTCTCCATCAGCCACTCCACCCCGTTGACCCCGCCGCCGATCGCGTCCGGGTCGTCGCCGAGGGCCACCTTGGGATCGACCATCTTCGGCGGCCGGACGATGCCGCAGCGCAGTATGATCGCCGGGCTTCCCCAGCCCGCCGTGTAGGCGGACCGGGGCTCGGGGTCCTGGCGGCTCGCGCCGTTCACCTTTCGCGGCAGCACCTTGTCCAGATCCCGGCAGAGCGGGGCGGTCTTCGCGTCGGGGGTGGGAACTGCCACGGTGTCGCCGTCGTCTGCCGAGGAGCAGCCCGCGACCACGACGAGCAGGGCCGGCGCGAGCAGGGCGAGGGGCCGGTGGCGGAAGATGTTCACCGGCCAAGCGTAGACGGGGGCTACAGATGCACGACCGGACAGGTCAGGGTGCGCGTGATGCCGTCCACCTGCTGGACCTTGGCGACCACCATGCGACCGAGTTCGTCGACCGTGTCGGCCTGGGCGCGCACGATGACGTCGTACGGACCCGTCACGTCCTCGGCCTGGAGGACGCCAGGAATCTTGGTGATCGTCTCGGCGACGGTCGACGCCTTGCCGACCTCCGTCTGGATCAGGATGTACGCCTGTACCACGGAACCTCCAAGGCGGCCACGAGGATCATGTGGGGAAAAGGAACGCCACGGTATCGCGTCGCCGCACCCCGCGGGGAGACCTGCGGGAACCGGGCTTGCGCGCCAGGGTGCAGGCACGACAGGAGTTGACGGTCACCTCGACCGTATCGGGGACACTGAGGACGCGCGACCGGGCAGGGCACGGCACAGAAGGGGCTTGAGGCAATGAAGGGCACAGTGGGTGAGCTAGGTGAGTTCGGGCTCATCAGGGAGCTGACCTCCCGTCTCACCACCACCCCGGCGGTCCGGGTCGGCCCCGGCGACGACGCCGCGGTGGTCGCCGCCCCCGACCGCCGGGTGGTGGCGAGCACCGACATCCTGCTGGAGGGCCGGCACTTCCGCCGCGACTGGTCCACGGCCTACGACGTCGGCCGCAAGGCCGCCGCACAGAACCTCGCCGACATCGCCGCGATGGGCGCCGTACCGACCGCCCTGCTGCTGGGCCTGGTCGTCCCGGCCGAGCTGCCGGTCACCTGGCCGACCGAGCTGATGGACGGCCTGCGCGACGAGTGCCAGGTCGCGGGCGCCTCCGTGGTCGGCGGGGACGTCGTACGCGGCGACACGATCATGGTGTCGATCACCGCGCTCGGCGATCTGCGCAACCAGGAGCCGGTCACGCGCGCGGGCGCCCAGCCCGGCGACCTGGTGGCCGTCACCGGCTGGCTCGGCTGGTCCGCGGCCGGGTACGCGGTGCTCGCCCGCGGTTTCCGCTCGCCGCGCGCCTTCGTGGAGGCCCACCGGCGCCCCGAGCCGCCGTACCACGCGGGTCCGGCCGCCGCCGCGCTCGGCGCCACCGCCATGTGCGACGTCAGCGACGGCCTGATCGCCGACCTCGGGCACATCGCCGAGGCCAGCAAGGTCCGCATCGACATCCGCTCCGGCGCCATCGACATCCCGACGCAGATGCACGACATCGGGCAGGCCGTCGGCGTGGACCCGCTCCAGTGGGTGCTGAGCGGGGGAGAGGACCACGCGATCGTGGCGACCTTCCCGGCGGACACCAAGCTGCCCGCCCGCTGGAAGGTCATCGGCGAGGTCCTCAACCCCTCCGCGCTGCCCCAGGTGACCGTCGACGGGGCGCCCTGGACCAGCAAGGGCGGCTGGGACCACTTCGGGGACATCGAGTCGTGATCCCCCGCGTCCTGACCGTGGCCGGCTCGGACTCCGGCGGCGGTGCCGGCATCCAGGCCGACCTGAAGACCATGCTCGCGCTCGGCGTGCACGGCATGAGCGTGCTCACCGCGGTGACCGCGCAGAACTCCACGGGCGTCCAGGGCGCCTGGGAGCTGCCGGTGGAAGCGGTCCGGGCCCAGTACCGCAGCGTCGTGGACGACATCGGCGTCCAGGCCGTGAAGACCGGCATGCTGGCCTCCGCCGAACTGGTCGAGGCGGTCGCCGAGTTGATCTCCGGCACGGACGCGCCGGCCGTCGTCGACCCGGTCGGCGTCTCCAAGCACGGCGACCCGCTGCTGGCCGCCTCCGCCCTGGACTCCGTGCGGACCAGGCTGCTGCCGGCGGCGACCGTGGCCACCCCGAACCTCGACGAGGTCGCCCAACTCACCGGCGTCCGCGTCCGGTCGGAGGACGATCTGCGACCGGCCGCCGAGGCCGTGCTGGAGTTCGGGCCGCGCTGGGTGCTGATCAAGGGCGGACACCTCGCGGGCGACGCCGTGGACCTGCTCACCGACGGCTCCGAGGAACACCTGCTGCGGGCACCCCGCCACGACAACCGGCACACCCACGGCACCGGCTGCACCCTCGCCTCGGCGATCGCCTGCGGTCTGGCGCGGGGGCGGTCCGTGCCGGAGGCGGTCGCCGCGGCCAAGGAGTACGTCACCGGGGCGATCGCCGCCGGGTTCGCCCTCGGCGCCGGGATCGGACCCGTGGACCACGGGTGGGCGCTGGGGCGGGACGGCCGCTGAGGGCTCAGGCGGGGTACTCCGGCAGGTCGATGGCGGTCGCCGCCTTCTCCGTCAGCCGCTTGAAGAAGCCGGCCAGCGGGCGGGAGGCGAGCAAGCGGTACATCCGGTCCCGGCTGCGGATGCGCCGCTCGGTGGGCGGGGCGAAGAACGGCCCCGCGTTCCCGGAGATCTTCTGGCAGCCCTTGGCGAAGCCCCGGATCCGGCTCTCGTAGGCCGGCAGCGCCACCCGGTGGTCGCCGCCCGCCAGGGCCAGCTCACCGGCGAGGACGTGGGCGGCGACGATCGCCACGCCCGTGCCCATGCCGCCCATCGTCGC
Organism: Streptomyces sp. NPDC046881; assembly: GCF_040645015.1. NCBI lineage: Bacteria > Bacillati > Actinomycetota > Actinomycetes > Kitasatosporales > Streptomycetaceae > Streptomyces > Streptomyces sp. NPDC046881. Next base: position 127,316 of record NZ_JBEYXJ010000002.1, read on the forward strand.
CCCGTACCCGGCGTCCCCGAGCAGCGCCACCCGGCCCCGGGTGAGACTCTCGACGTGGATCTGCGCGATGGCGTCGAAGTACAGGTCGTCCGTCTCCGCGAGGCCCTTGAGCACGGCCGGCGTCTCCCAGCCCATCCCGGCGAACCGCTCGGTGAGGATCCGCTTCTGCGCCGCGACGTCCCGGCGGTCGTACGCCAGTTGCCCGGACCGGAAGACCAGCAGCGCCCCGGCCCGCTCCGGGTCGCCGTCGTAGTTGTTGAGGCCGACACAGCGGCCGGGCTCGCTGTACAACAGGCCGGTGCGGTTCAGGCCCAGGTGGTTGGGGAGGCTGAAGCCGGCCACGTAGTGGTCGAGGAAGCGCAGGTAACGCGACTCGTCCCCGAACACCAGGCGGCGGGTGTTCGAGTGCAGGCCGTCGGCGCCGACGACGAGGTCGAAGCGGCGGGGCGCACCCCGCTCGAACGCGACCTCCACGCCCCGCGGGGTGTCGGTCAGCGCCGTGACGGAGTCGCCGAAGACGTACTCCACCGAGTCCTTCGTCCGCTCGTACATGATCCGCGCGAGGTCGCCGCGGAAGATCTCCACATCGCCGCTCATCATCTCCGCGGGCAGGTCCACCCGCGGCGTGCCGTCGGCGGCGACGACGCTCTGCGGGCCCATGCGGGTCTGGTGGGCGTGGACGTCGTCCCGGATGCCCATCGCGGTGAGCACCCTGCGGTGCACGTGCCCGCGGAAGTCGACGGCGAAGCCGCCGGCGCGCAGGGCGGGCGCCTTCTCCACGACCGTGACCCGGGCGCCGCGGCGGGCCAGGTTCAGGGCGAGGGCGGGACCGGCGACACTGGCGCCGGAGATCAGGACGGACAGGTGGCCGAGGTGGTGTGTCTTCGTCATGCCGGCCACTGTCCCGGCCCCCGCTTACCGCGCGCCTACCGTTCGCTGACCGCCGCCGACCGCAGGCCGCGGCCCTGTTCGTAGGCCGTGGCGTAGGCCTCCGGGGACAGGCACGCGCGCGTGTGCCGCGTCGTCCGGGCGACGTCCGGGTCCCCGGGCAGGGGCACGCCGCGCAGGCCCGCGGCGGCGCCGAGGAGTTCGGCCGCCCGCTGCGGGCGCGGGGCGAGGGCCGCGAGGGCGTCGGCGACATCGGCGAGCAGGAGCGCGTCGCGCGACTCCAGGGCCTGCGCACGGGCCTGGGCGAGCCAGTCCCGGGCGGCGTCCCGGTCGCCCTCGGCGGCGGCCGTACGGCCCAGCCCGATGAGGATCCGCACCGTCTCGCCGACGCTGAACCAGGTGGCCGCGCAGGCCTCCAGGGCGTTCTCGTAGTGCACGCGCGCGCGTGCCGTGTCCCCGGCCAGCCGGGCCGTGTCCCCGAGGCCGCGCAGCGCCCCCGCCACCTTGTCGCCCGCCCCGGCGGCACGGGCCAGCTCGCCGGCGCGCGTGAAGTGGGCGGCGGCCTCCTCCGCCGCCCCCCGGGCCAGCAGCACCACCGCCCGTGTGCGCAGCAGGTCGGCGGTCTCCTCCGGCGCGTCCAGCTCCCGGACGTGCACCAGGCCCTCGTCCAGCAGGGCCAGCGCCCGCGCGTACTCACCCCGGCCGTACGCGAACCCGCCCAGCGGATCGAGGCAGTTGGCCATGCCCCAGCGGTCGCCCGTGCCGCGGAAACCCTCCCACGCGCGCGTGAAGCCCGCCTCCGCGTCGGCGGCCCGCCCCGCGAACAGCGCCTGGTAGGCGAGGCCCACGTCCAGCAGGGCCCGGCCCCAGGGGTCCTGGCCCAGCTGCACACGCACCCGCTCGTCCACGCTCAGCTGGGGGCCGCCCGTGAGGGACCACAGGATCACCGTGAACGGGAGCCGCAGCGGGCGGTCGAAGGAGGACATGAGGGCGGCCACGCGCGCGATCAGACCGGCGTCCTCCGGGTCGTCGCCCCGCCCGGAGACGGCGTTCATCGCGCACAGCGCGTACTCCTCGGCCAGCCCGGGCGGCGGCTTGGCGCCGACCGCCGCGAGCAGCGCCCGGGCGCCCGGCACGCGGTCGCCGTGCAGTCCGCGCAGCCGCCGGAACCAGGTCAGCGCGGCCGTCAGCCGCAGCGCGTCCCGCGGCGCCGTCCGCGTCAGATACCGCAGCGCCGCGTCCAGGTTGCCCTGCTCGGCCGCCAGCCGCCCCAGCCAGCGCACCTGGTCCGCGCCCCGCAGCAACGGCTCCGCCTCCTCGGCCAGCCGCAGGAAGTAGGCGGCGTGCGCCGCGCGCAGCTGCGCGGCGCACGGCTCCCGGCGGTCGGTCAGTGACTCCGCGGCGAAGGCGCGGATGGTCTCCAGCATCCGGTAGCGGCCGTCGGAGACCTCCAGGAAGGACTTCTCCACCAGGGACGCCAGCGGGTCCTCCGGGTACGGCACCCCGCACACGGCCGCGACGGCGTCCAGCGTGGCACCGCCCGCGAAGACGGTCAGTCTGCTCGCCAGGTCCCGTTCCCCGGCGTCCAGCAGCTCCCAGCTCCACTCGACCACCGCGCGCAGGGTGCGGTGCCGGGGCGCCTTGGCCCGGTCCCCGCGCGCGAGCACCCGGAACCGGTCGTGCAACCGGTCCGCCAGCTCGTCCACGGAGAGCGTGCGCAGCCGGGCCGCGGCCAGCTCGATCGCCAGCGGGAGCCCGTCCAGCGCCCGGCAGATCTCCGGCACGCGCGCGTGGCCGTCGAAACCGGGCCGTACCGCGCGCGCCCGGTCAAGCAGCAGTCGTACCGCCGGCTCCTCGGGCAGCGGCGGCACCGGCACCAGCACCTCGCCGGTGATGCCCAGCGTCTCCCGGCTGGTCGCCAGCACCCGGACCCCGGGACAGGCGCCCAGGAGCAGCGCGGCCGTCCGCGCGGCGGCCTCGACGAGGTGCTCGCAGTTGTCGAGCACCAGCAGCACCTCACGGTCCGCCAGCGCCTCCAGCAGCCGGTCCAGGGCGTCCGTGGCCGGGCTGCGGAAGCCGTCCCGCACCCCGAGCGCCGCCAGCACCGCGGACGGGATCCCGGCGCCGTCGGCGAGCGGCGCCAGCTCGACCAGACAGACGTCGGCGCCGGTGCGGGCACGGGCCGCCTCCAGCGCGAGCCGGGTCTTGCCGACGCCCCCGGGACCGGTCAGCGTCACCAGCCGGGACCCGGCCAGCGCCCGGTCGATCCGGGCCAGCTCCGCGTCGCGGCCCACGAACCGGGTGAGCTGGGCCGGGAGCCGGGGCCGGGCCGGGGCGTCGGTGCCGTCCCGGAGCAGCCGGAGGTGGAGTGCGGACAGCGTGGGCGACGGATCGGTGCCCAGCTCGTCGGCGAGCGTGCGCCGGGCCTCCTCGAACACGGCCAGCGCCTCAGCGGGCCGCCCGGCCGCGTGCAGGGCCCGCATCAGCTGCCCGTACAGCCGCTCGTCCAGCGGCTGCTCCCGGAGTAGCGTCCGCAGCTCGGGCACCAGCTCCGGGCCGCCCCCGGTGCCCAGCTCGGCCTCGATCCGGTCCTGCACGACGGCCAGCCGCAGCTCCTCCAGCCGGGCCCGGTCGGCGTGCGCGTCCGGCAGGTCGGGCAGCGCGGGACCGCGCCACAGCGCGAGGGCGTCGCGCAGGAGGGCCGCCGCGCGCGCGTGGTCGCCGGCCGTGAGCGCGGTACGGCCCTCGGCGGCCAGCCGGGCGAAGCGGTGGGCGTCGACGGTGTCCGGGTCGACGGCGAGGGTGTAGCCGGCGGGCACGGCGTCGATCCCGGTGTGCGGTGCGAGCCGCCGGCGCAGGCGGGAGATCTGCGACTGGAGGGCGCCCAGGGCCCCGGCGGGCGGCTCGGCACCGTACAGGCCGTCCAGGAGACGCTCGACGGGGACCGGGCGGCCGGCGTCGAGCAGCAGCAGGCCGAGCAGGGCGCGGGGCCGCGGGCCGCCGGGGTCGACGGGGGTGCCGTCGCCGGTGTGGATCTCCGTGGGGCCCAGGATGCCGAAGCGCATTCCGTGGATTCTCGCAGCCCGGAACCGTTCATGGGTACGGCAAAAAGCCGGCCCACCCGGAGGTGGACCGGCTCAGTGCAGCGAACCAGGCAGTGGCCGCGCGCTCAGCTGTAGCGTCAGCGCGAGACCTTGCCGGCCTTGATGCACGAGGTGCAAGCGTTCACGCGCTTCGGCGTCCCGCCGACCACGGTACGCACACGCTGGATGTTCGGGTTCCAGCGGCGGGACGTACGGCGGTGCGAGTGCGAGATGTTGTTGCCGAAGCCCGGCCCCTTGCCGCAGACGTCGCAGTTGGCAGCCACGGGTCACTCCAAAGACTTCAGATGCACTTACGGTTAATCCCGGCATGCCGGGATCGAGATCCTAAGACCTGAATCTGAGTGGCGTTGCCAGGGGGAATGGCCCGATCAGGATCGGGCAACCGGAGCAGCATACAACGACTGCGTCCGTACAGCGAAACTACCATGGCAGTTCAGGCCCCCGCTCCCGGCCCTCTTCCGGAACCCGGCGGTCCGGGGTCTACGCTGCGTCCCACGTCCAGCCAGCTCAGGGAGGCGCAGGTGGCGCAGGTGCCGCAGACATTCCTCGATGCTCTCGCGGTGCGCACCTGGTGCGGTCTGGCGCTCCGGGCCCTGGGGCGGGCCCGTGAGGAGATCGACGCGATCAACGTCTACCCGGTGGCCGACGGCGACACCGGGACCAACCTGTACCTGACCCTGGAGTCCGCGGCGACGGCCGTGGAGGCGGTGTTCGCCGGATACGAGACCGGCTGCGCCGAACCCGCCCTCGCGGACGCGGTACGGGCCATGGCCCACGGGGCGCTCATCGGGGCCCGGGGCAACTCCGGGACGATCCTCGCGCAGCTGCTGCGCGGGATGGCGCAGGTCCTCGCGGACACCGGTGAGGCCTCCCGCACGGACGGCCCGACGCTGCGGCTGGCCCTGCGCCGGGCCGCCGACTCCGCCCGGCAGGCCGTGGCCCACCCCGTCGAGGGCACGGTGCTGACGGTCGCCTCGGCCGCCGCCGACGCCGCCGAGGGAGCCGAGGGGGACTGCGGGACGGTCGCGCGGGCCGCCTACGAGGGCGCGCGGGCGGCCCTGGCGGCAACCCCCGGCCAGCTGGCCGTGCTGAAGCGGGCCGGCGTGGTCGACGCGGGCGGACGCGGGCTGGTGGCGGTGCTGGGCGCGCTGGTGGAGGCGTTCACGGGGGAGGCGGTGCGGGAGACCCCGCCGCGCGGGATCCCGCAGCCCCCGGGGGCCGTCCCCGGAGCGCGCGCGGAGGCGGTGGGGCGCGGCGAACTGCGCGACCAGCCGGACACGGCCGTTCCCGGTGCGCACGCGCGCGCGGAGGCGGTACCGGAGTGCGGGCCCGAGGGCGGCCCGTGCCCCGACGCGGCCGGCGCCGACGGGCCCGCGTTCGAGGTGATCTACCTGCTGGAGGCCGAGGACGCGGCCGTGACCCGGCTGCGCGCGCGGCTCGACGCCCTCGGGGACTCCCTGGTCGTGGTCGGCGGCGACGGCCTGTGGAACGTCCACGTACACGTCGACGACGCCGGCGCCGCCGTGGAGGCCGGCGTGGAGGCCGGGCGGCCGTACCGGATCCGGATCACCCACTTCGGGCTCGGGGACGTGCACACCGGCCGGGAGCGCCCGCCGCGTGAGCGGGCCCAGCGCGCGGTCGTCGCCGTCGTACCGGGCGAGGGCCTGGCCGGGCTGTACACCGAGGCCGGCGCGACCACCGTCCTCGCGCGCCCCGGGGAGCCGCCCGCCAGCGGGGAGCTGGTGCAGGCGGTACGGCGTGCCCACGCGCGCGAGGTCGTCCTGCTGCCCAACGACGCCGAGCTGCGCCACACGGCCGCCGCCGCGGCCGAGCAGGCCCGCACCGAGGGCATCCGGGTGGCCCTGATCCCGACCCGCTCGGCGGTCCAGGGCATCGCCGCGCTCGCGGTGCACGAGCCGGAGCGCCGGTTCGACGAGGACGTCGTCCAGATGACCTCGGCGGCGGGCGCCACCCGGTACGCCGAGGTCGTGGTCGCCGAGCACGAGTCGTGGACGACGGCCGGCATCTGTCAGGCCGGGGACGTGCTCGGCCTGATCGACGGCGACGTGGCGGTGATCGGCGCGGACGTCACCGCCACCGCCCGGACCGTCCTGGACCGCATGCTCCAGGCCGGCGGCGAGCTGGTCACGCTCGTCGTCGGCGACGAGGCGCCGCGGACCGTCGCCACGCACCTGGAGGCCCACGTACGCGAGGCCTACCTGGCCGTGGACACGGTGGTGTACCGCGGCGGCCGGCAGGGGGCCCTGCTGCTCGTCGGCGTGGAGTGACCCCGGCCCCGCGTCAGCCCTCTTCCGGCTCTGTTCCTTCCCGTGCCGCCTCCAGCCTGTGGGCCGCTTTCTCCTGCCGGGCCTGAGCCGCCTGGTCGGCTCGTGGAGTGGGCCCGGCCCGGCGTGAGCCCTCTTCCGGTTCCGTCCCTTCCCGTGCCGCGTCGAGCATCTGGGCCGCCTCTTCCCGCCGGGCCCGGGCCGTCTGGTCGGCGTGGGGTGGGCCGGGCGCCGCGTCAGCCCCGTTCCGGTTCCGTTCCCTCCCGTGCCGTCTTTGTGGGCCGCCTTCTCCCGCCGGGCCCGGATCGTCTGGTCGGCGTGGAGCGGACCGGGCCCGCGTCAGCACCGTTCCGGATCCGTTCCCTCCCGTGCCGCGTCGAGCATCTGGGCCGCCTCTTCCCGCCGGGCCCGGGCCGTCTGGTCGGCGTGGGGTGGGCCCGGCGCCGCGTCAGCCCCGTTCCGGTTCCGTTCCCTCCCGTGCCGCCTTTGTGGGCCGCCTTCTCCCGCGGGCCCGGGCCGTCTGGTCGGCGTGGAGTGGGCCGGGCCCCGCGTCAGCCCTCTTCCGGTTCCGTTCCCTCCCGTGCCGCCTCCAGCATCTGGGCCGCCTCCTCCCGCCGGGCCCGGACCGTCTCGTCGGCGTCGTCGGTGCCCTCGTAGACCGCGAGCACCGCACGCGCGCGTGCCGCCGCCCGCGCCGGACGGCCCAGGTCCGCCTCCAGCCAGCCCGCGCCCAGTTCCGCTCCGGTACGGCTGTGCAGCCCGGCCGCGCCGAGGTCGGCGAACACCGCCACGGCCCGGGTCATCTGCTCCAGCGCCGCCTCGAACGCGGCCCGGATCGCCGTGTCCTCTGCCTCCTCGGACGCCGAGCGGGCCAGCAGCTCCGCGAACTGCCGGTGGGTGCCGCCCAGTTCCGCGACCAGCTCCTCCCGGTCCGCGCCCCCCGCCGCCAGTGCCGCCTCGCCCTCCCGGACCGCCTCCGCCATCAGCGCACGGGCGGGCTCCGCCCCGCGCTCCCCGCCCAGCGCCAGCCAGGCCCGGGCGCGCAGCGAGCGGACCAGGAACGGTGCGTTGCCGAGCGCGCGCCACAGCTCGCCCGCGCGCGCGTAGGCCCGGTCCGCCTCCTCGTCCAGCCCCGCGCTGCCCAGCGACTCCGCCGCGAGGTGGGCGAGGGTGGCGTGGTCCTGCTGATCGGGCCAGTGCCGGGCCAGCTCCGCGGCCCGGAGCCGCTGTTCGGCGGCGGCCCGGTGCTCGCCCAGCTCGCCCAGGCAGTCCCCGAGCCACCAGCGGGCCTGCACCACCAGCCCGTCACCGTGCGTCTCGGCGCTCAGGTCGGCCAGCGCGGACTCCAGCACCTCGGCGGCCTCCGCGTACCGGCCCCGGCGCAGCAGGAAACCGCCCAGCTGCTGCCGCGCCCACGCGCCCAGGGTGCCGCTCTCGCCGGCCTCGTCGGCCCAGTGCGCGGCCTCCAGCGCGTGCTCTGCGGCCTCGGCGGGCGCGTCCCGGCCGCCGAGCACCTCGGCGAGCTGGAGGTGCAGCTGGGCCCGCCCGACGGGCTCCACGTACGGCCCGCCGTGCTCCAGGGCCGCCCGCAGCGCCCGCTCGGCCCCGGCCGGGTCACCGGCCTGGTGGGCCAGGGCGGCGACCTGCACCTCGTACTCGACCGCGAACCACGGCAGCCCGGCGGTCACGTACCCGTCGGCGGCCCGCCGGAACAGCTCCGCCGCCCGCTCCGCGTCCCCGGTGAGCCCGGCGAGTTCGGCGAGCATCGCCCGTGCCTCGGCGGCCCGCGCCGCCAGCCGCACATCGTCCCCGCCGCGCCCCTCGACGAGCGCCAGCACCTCCCGCACGGACGCCTCGGCGTCCCCGACGGCCTGCCCGGCCTCCCGTTCGGCACCCCGGGCGGCGGCCTCGTGCACCCGCCGCATCAGGATCCGCGCCCGGCTCATCACCACCGACGCGGTCTGCCGCATCCCGGTGCCCTCGTCGGCGTACAGCGCGAGCACCTCGTCGTACAGGCCGGTGACCGCGGCGAGGGCCGCGTCGACCTCTCCCGCCAGCGCGCGGACGTACGCCCCACGCGCGCGTGCCGCCAGCGCCTCCCCGGGGTCGCCCGCCTCCGCGTACAGCACCGCCGCCCGGTCGAACAGGGGCAGTCCCTCGGGGCCGCGGGCCATCGCCTCGTGGTCGGCGATCTCCGCGCGGCCCCGCGGTTCGAGACCGGCGCCGTCCGGAACGGCCCGCGCGAGGGCCGCCCACGCCTCCAGCGCGTGCGGCTGCAGGGTGTCCGACAGCCGCCGCGCCTCGGCGAGCAGGGCGGCCACGCCGGGCTCGCCGGGGAGGTCCGGCGCCGGGGGCGCGACCGCCGGCGCCGGCGCGGTGCGCACCGTACGCACGCCCAGCGGCAGCCGCTCCACCAGCGGGCGCCCGGCCATCCGCGCGCGGATCCGGTCGCCGACCGCGGACGTGCCGTTGCGCCGGTCGAACCGCTCGGCGAGGTCCGTGGCCTCCGCGCGCGCGTGCGCGCCGAGTTCACGCGCGGTCCACGTCCGCCCGGCCGGCCCCGGCACCCGCTGCCCGCCGAGACCCAGCTCCGTCAGCCGGTCCATGAGCAGCGCCACCACGGCCATGAAGTCCAGCCGGCTGCGCGGATGCCCCGTGTCCGTGAAGTACGCCGGCCGCTCCGCCAGCAGCTCCAGACCGCGCGCCTCGTTCCCGGTCAGCGCGCAGAACTCCACGTGGTCGGCGTACGCACCCCGCATGCTCTCCATGGGCCGCACCAGCCGGACCCCGCGCAGGTGGTGGGCCCGGGCATCCTCGGTGCGGCCGAGGCGCAGCAGCGGGGCCAGCGAGGAGGCGAGCACCGTGTGCGGCTCGTGCGCGCAGGCGAACTCGCCCTCCAGCACCGGCCGCCACAGCCGCAGCGCCTCGGCGTCCCGGCCGCACCGCACCTGCCAGACGCCCTGCGCGTGCAGCTCGCAGGCGTGGCAGTCGGCCATCCGGTCCCGGTCGGCGGCCAGCCACGCGGCGTACGCCCGCTCCGCGCGCGGGAGGTCCCCGATGTGCGCGGCCACGCTCAACTCGGCGCTGCGCACGGCCCGTTCCGAGTAGCCGGCGAGCCGGTAGCGGTGCTCCATCTCGCCGAGCCACTTCTCGATCGAGGCGAGCGGGATGTGCGGCTGGTCCAGCATGCCCGCCGACATCCACTTGAAGACCCAGTGCAGCGAGTGCGCCTCGTACTCGTCGAAGTCCTCCGGCCGTTCGTCCCACAGGCGCAGCAGCCGCGCGAACGGGACGAACATCTTGTCCTTCTCGGAGCTGTAGTTGTAGACCTTCAGCTGGTGTCCGAGCGCCTCGATCACGGCGAGCGGGACGTTCAGCTTCTCGGCCTCGGCCAGCAGCTGCTCCGCGCGCGCGTTGCGGGCCGGTCCCTCCGGCTCCTCGGAGTTCTCCGCCAGCGCCCGGCGCAGCGCGTCGAAGTCGGTGATCTCGCTCATCGTCCGTCCCCCTCCCCGTGGGTCGCCCAGGCGAGCAGCCCGATGAACGCCCGGTTCAGCAGTGCCGAGTCGGCCGGCCGCAGCGGGCGCTGCGCCATCAGCAGGGCCTGTCCGTACAGCGACTCGGTGGCGGTGCCGATCAGCTCCGGGTCGCCGAGCGAACCGATTCGCCGGACCAGCGGGTTGAGGTGGTTGAGCACCAGACGCGCGCGCGGGGCGCTGCCGCGCAGCGAGCCCAGGATGCCCGCCCACAGGTCGTCGGCCTGCTCCTCGGCCGCCGCGCGGGCCTGCTCGTGCCGGGCGGCCCGGTCGTCCAGGTGCAGCGCGGGCACGGAGAGGGGATGGAAGGCCCGCAGGACGACGTCACAGCCCAGCGGATCGAGGGTCGCGCGCGCGGCGGCCAGGAAACCGGCCAGCGCCAGCTCCTCGCCCGGGTCGACCGCGTCCAGGTGGGCGGTCACGGTGTCCGCGTCCAGCTCGGCGACCACCGTCCCCGGCCGCACCCGCGGCAGCGCCTCGACCAGCTCGCTGTCGTAGGTGTAGCCGCCGTTGACCACGCCGACGCCCTGCGCCGAGGCGATCGGCGCGACCTGCCGGTACTCCTCGACGGTCCGCGTGAAGTGCACCACCGGGTGCCGCCGCGCGAACTCCTCCAGGGACAGCTGCCCGTCGGTCGTCTCGAACGGCAGCCACGGCAGCATCGTGCGCAGCATCTCCACGTCATGCCTGGCCAGTGACTTCACACCCAGGTGGTGCACGGCGAGGAAGGCCGACAGCCGCTCCGGGTCACCGGCGGCGAGCCCGGTCAGCCACGACCGGATCCTCGCCCCGAGCGCGTCCCGTACCGCGGCGAGCGTCTCGTCCTCGTACAGCGCCTCGCGCGAGGCGGTGGGCCGCAGGCTGTCGGTGTCCAGGACGCAGCGCACGAAGAACGCCCAGTCCGGCAGCAGCTGTTCGGCCCGCTCGGTGAGCAGCATGCCCTTCAGGTGCACCCGGTGGCCGGCCCGCCGGGCCGGGCTGACCGCCGCCGGCAGCACGTACGCCACCCCGCGGATCCCGGCCAGCGGCACGTCGAGGTCGATCGAGTCCAGCGGGGTGAAGCCGAACAGCTCCCGGCAGTGCCGGGCCAGCGCCACCCGCCGCCCGGCGGGACTCGGGTGGGCCCGGTCCCAGGGCGCGGGCAGGTCGGTGACCGGCTCGTCGCCGACCCGGACGTCGTAGGGCAGCAGCGAGCCGAAGTCCCGGGCCAGGTCGCGGACCCGCTCGGGCGCCAGCCACTCGGCCGCGCCGGCCCGCGCCGTCAGGTACACGGTCGTACCCGGCTCGGGCCGCTCGGTGTCGGGCAGCGTGCGCACGGTGTACGAGCCGTCGTCCCGGGCCGTCCACTCCACCGGCGGCGCCCCGGGCGTACGGGCGCTGCGGCTGACCACCCGGATCCGCTCGGCGACGACGAAGCAGGCCAGCAGGCCGATGCCGAACTGGCCGAGGAAGTCCGCCCGGGCCTCCTGCAGGCCCTCGGCCCGTTTGGAGCTGCGGCCGATGGTCGCCAGCAGGCTGTGCACGTCCGGCTCGGTGAGCCCGACACCGGTGTCCTCCACGCGCAGGGTGCCGTCCGCCGCGTACAGCCGGATCCGCGCCGGGGCGTCCGGTTCGGCGGCGCGGCGGGCGGTGACGGCGTCCACGGCGTTCTGCAGCAGCTCGCGCAGATAGACCTTGGGGCTGGAGTAGAGGTGATGGGAGAGCAGGTCCACCAGGCCGCGCAGGTCGACCTGGAAGCTGTGAGGTGGGTGAGGTGACTGGGATGCCTGGGATGCCTGAGAGGTCTGGGAGTCCATCGTCACTGCGCCGGAGGGGGGCGTGCGTGCGGCGCGGGGTCGGGCGGTCCCGTCGGGGCGGTGACCGCGAAGGATGGCCGGAGCGCGCCATCCTAAGCCGGAACAGCCCGCCTGACCAGGAGTTTCCCTGATGTTTACAGCGCCCCGGACGGAATGCGCGGGGCAGCGTCTACGGCATTGTCGGTGCCGTGGTGTGCAATGGATCGCGTGCCCGCACTGCAAGAACCGCTCAAGAAGGTGCTCGGCCCCGCCACCGCGAAGGTGATGGCCGAGCACCTCGGCCTGCACACCGTCGGCGACCTCCTGCACCACTACCCCCGCAGATACGAGGAGCGCGGCCAGCTCACCCACCTCGCCGACCTCCCCATGGACGAGCACGTCACGGTGGTCGCCCAGGTCGCCGACGCCCGCCTGCACACCTTCGCCTCGGCCAGGGCCCCCCGCGGCAAGGGCCAGCGCCTGGAGGTCACGATCACCGACGGCAGCGGCCGGCTCCAGCTGGTCTTCTTCGGCAACGGCGTCCACAAACCCCACAAGGAGCTGCTGCCGGGCACCCGCGCGATGTTCGCCGGAAAGGTGTCCGTCTTCAACCGCCGCCTCCAACTCGCCCACCCTGCATACGAGTTGCTCCGGGGTGACGGCGAGGAGGCGATCGAGACCTGGGCCGGCGCACTGATCCCCATCTACCCCGCCACCGCCAAACTGGAGTCCTGGAAGATCGGCAAGGCGGTGCAGACCGTCCTGCCCAGCGCCCAGGAGGCCCTCGACCCGCTCCCGGACTCCCTCCGCGCCGGCCGCGGCCTGCTCCCGCTCCCCGAGGCCCTCCTCAAGATCCACCGCCCGCACACCAAGGCCGACATCGCCGACGCCCGCGCCCGACTGAAGTGGGACGAGGCCTTCGTCCTCCAGGTCGCCCTGGCCCGCCGCCGGCACGCCGACACCCTGCTGCCCGCCGTCCCCCGCGTCCCCGCGGCCGACGGCCTCCTCACGGCCTTCGACGACCGCCTCCCCTTCACCCTCACCGAGGGCCAGCAGAAGGTCTCCGAGGAGATCTTCGCCGACCTGGCCGCCACCCACCCGATGCACCGGCTGCTGCAGGGAGAGGTCGGCTCCGGCAAGACCCTGGTGGCCCTGCGCGCCATGCTCGCCGTGGTCGACGCCGGCGGCCAGGCGGCCATGCTCGCGCCCACCGAGGTCCTCGCCCAGCAGCACCACCGCTCGGTCACCGAGATGATGGGAGAACTCGCCGAGGGCGGCATGCTGGGCGGCACCGAGCACGCCACCAAGGTCGTCCTGCTCACCGGCTCCATGGGCACGGCCGCCCGCCGCCAGGCCCTGCTCGACCTGGCCACCGGCGAGGCGGGCGTCGTCATCGGCACCCACGCCCTGATCGAGGACAAGGTCCAGTTCCACGACCTCGGCCTGGTCGTGGTGGACGAACAGCACCGCTTCGGGGTGGAACAGCGCGACGCTCTGCGCGGCAAGGGCAAGCAGCCCCCGCACCTCCTCGTCATGACGGCCACCCCCATCCCGCGCACGGTCGCCATGACGGTCTTCGGCGACCTGGAGACCTCGGTCCTCGACCAGCTCCCGGCCGGTCGCTCCCCGATCGCCACCCACGTCGTCCCGGCCGCCGACAAACCCCACTTCCTGGCCCGCGCCTGGGAACGGGTCCGCGAGGAGGTCGGATCCGGCCACCAGGCGTACGTGGTCTGCCCGCGCATCGGCGACGAGGACGACGACCCGAAGAAGGCCGGCAAGAAGAAGTCCCCCGAGGACGAGGCGGAGAAGCGGCCCCCGCTGGCCGTGCTCGACGTCGCCGGCCAGCTGGGCCGCGGCCCCCTCCAGGGCCTGAAGGTCGAGGTGCTGCACGGCCGGATGCACCCGGACGACAAGGACGCCGTCATGCGCCGCTTCGCCGCCGGAGAGACCGACGTCCTCGTCGCCACCACCGTCATCGAGGTCGGCGTCAACGTCCCCAACGCCACGGCCATGGTCATCATGGACGCCGACCGCTTCGGCGTCTCCCAGCTCCACCAGCTGCGCGGCCGGGTCGGCCGCGGCTCCGCCCCCGGCCTGTGTCTCCTGGTCACCGAGATGCCCGAGGCCAGCGCCGCCCGCCAGCGCCTGGGCGCCGTCGCCTCCACCCTCGACGGCTTCGAACTCTCCCGTATCGACCTCGAGCAGCGCCGGGAGGGCGACGTCCTCGGCCAGGCCCAGTCCGGCGCCCGCTCCAGCCTCCGGGTGCTGGCGGTCATCGAGGACGAGGAGGTCATCGCGGAGGCGCGGGAGGAGGCGGCGGCGCTGGTGGCGGCCGACCCCGAGCTGGAGCGGCTGCCGGGTCTGCGCACGGCCCTGGACGCGCTGTTGGACGAGGAAAGGGAGCAGTACCTGGAGAAGGGCTGAGGTGTGGCGTCCCCCCGGCGTCCCCGGAAACGGCGCGGGGCCGTGTCGATGTGCGGCTCCGCCGCGCGGGCGCGAGCAGCCACGACGGGCCGCCTGCAAGACTGAATCCGTAACCACCCCCGAACAAGGACCGAAGATGACCCGCGTGATCGCCGGCAGGGCAGGAGGCCGTCGCCTCTCGGTACCGCCCGGCACCGGAACCCGGCCGACCTCAGACCGTGCCCGCGAAGGTCTCTTCTCCACCTGGCAGTCCCTCCTCGGCGGCCCCCTGGACGGCGAACGGGTCCTCGACCTCTACGCCGGCTCGGGCGCCGTGGGCCTGGAGGCCCTGTCCCGGGGCGCCGGCCACACCCTGCTGGTCGAGGCGGACGCCCGGGCCGCGCGGATCGTCCGGGAGAACGTGCGGAACCTGGGCCTGCCCGGCGCCGAGGTCAGAGCGGGCAAAGCGGAACAGATCATCCGGCAGCCCGCCCCGGAGGAGCCGTACGACCTGGTCTTTCTCGATCCGCCGTACGCCGTGACGGACGACGATCTTCGGGAGATTCTCCTCACACTCGCCTCGGAAGGCTGGCTCGCTGAGCAAGCGCTCGTCACCGTGGAGCGCAGCACCAGAGGCGGCGAATTCCACTGGCCGGACGGCTTCGAGGCGATCCGGTCCCGTCGCTACGGCGAGGGAACGTTTTGGTACGGTCGCGCCGCCTCTACGTGCGAAGACGCACGATGACCGGACCGGAGAGCGAGGGATCACAAGTGCGCCGCGCCGTCTGTCCCGGGTCGTTCGACCCGATCACCAACGGACACCTCGACATCATCGCCCGGGCCTCCCGTCTCTACGACGAGGTCTACGTCGCGGTGATGATCAACAAGTCCAAGAAGGGCCTGTTCGAGATCGAGGAGCGGATCGAGCTGATCCGCGAGGTCACCTCCGAGTACGCCAACGTCCGCGTCGAGGCCTTCCACGGCCTCCTCGTCGACTTCTGCAAGCAGCGCGACATCCCCGCCATCGTCAAGGGCCTGCGCGCCGTCAGCGACTTCGACTACGAACTCCAGATGGCCCAGATGAACATCGGCCTCACCGGCGTCGAAACGCTGTTCGTGCCCACCAACCCCACCTACAGCTTCCTCTCCTCCTCCCTCGTCAAGGAGGTCGCGGCCTGGGGCGGCGACGTCTCCCACCTGGTGCCCGCCCCGGTGCTCGAGGCCCTGAACAAGCGTCTGCGCAAGGACTGATGGGGCTACAGTCGTCCCGTCCGTCTCCAACCCGGCTGTAGAGAGTGGCGAGCACAGGTGGACGTGCAGAAGAAGCTCGACGAGATCGTCACCACGGTCTCCGGCGCCCGGTCCATGCCCATGTCGGCGTCGTGCGTGGTCAACCGCGCCGAGCTGCTCGCGATGCTCGAAGAGCTGCGCCAGGCACTGCCCGGCTCCCTCGCCCAGGCGCAGGAGCTGATCGGCGACCGTGAGCAGATGGTCGAGCAGGCCCGGCTGGAGGCCGAGCGGATCATCGAGAACGCGCACGCCGAGCGCGGTTCGCTGATCTCCGACACCGAGATCGCCCGCCGCTCCCAGGCCGAGGCCGACCGGATCCTCGCCGAGGCCCGCAAGGAGGCCGAGGAGATCCGCGCCGAGGCCGACGACTACGTCGACTCCAAGCTCGCCAACTTCGAGGTCGTCCTCACCAAGACCCTCGGCTCGGTCGGCCGCGGCCGTGAGAAGCTCCTCGGCACCGGCCCCGGCCTGGACGAGAACGGCTACGAGGACGAGGACGCCCCCGAGCGCAGCCACGACCCGCAGACCCTGCGGCAGAACGCCGACCAGTACGTCGACGCCAAGCTCGGCGCCTTCGAGGCGGTCCTCGCCAAGACCCTGGAGGCCGTCGGCCGCGGCCGGCAGAAGCTGCACGGCCGGATCGCCACCGACGACCTCGGCGCCCTCGCCGACGACACCACGACCTTCCAGCACTCCAGCGACGCCGACTACCTCGCCGACCTCGCCGCCCTCGCGGACAGCGACCGCGCGGCGGAGCGGCAGCAGGAGCGGCCGGAGCCGGCCCAGCCGTCGTACGACCCGCAGCCCGCCTACGGCTACGGGCAGCAGCCGGACCCGTACGCGGGCTTCCCGCAGCAGCCGGAGTACGCCCCGCAGCAGGACCCGTACGGCTACCAGCAGGCCGACCCCTATTCCCCCACCTCCGGCTACGCTCCGGCGGGAGGTGCCCCCTTCCAGGGCTACGAGCCCCAGCAGGCCGCCTACGACCCGCAGCAGCCCCACGGGTCACACCAGCCCCAGCAACAGGGCCACGAGCAGCAGGGCCGGCAGGGCTACGACCTCGACGAGACCAGCCTCTTCGACACGAGCATGATCAGCGCGGAGCAGCTGAGGGCGTACGAGCAGGGCCGGGGGCTGTAGCCGCGCACCGGATTGGGCGCTGAGCGAAAGGTCCAGTATCCTGGCTCTTCGGTCGCGCGTATGCCCGCGATCACCGCTGCCCCGAGCACCTGCGGGCGGCGTCCCTCCGAGTTCGCAGATCGAAAGCAGGAATGGCTTCCAACGCCCGCCTCGACCACCGCAACCCCCTCGTGTTCGATACGCACGAGCTGGGTCGGCGTCCTGGCGCGCTGCAGCGCCTGACCCGCGAGATCGACGCTCCCAGGGATCTCGGCATCCAGGGGGTCATCGGAGTGCCGGAGGGCGCCCCGGTGGAACTCGAACTCCGCCTCGAGTCGGTCATGGAAGGGGTGCTTGTCACAGGCACCGCCCGTGCAACGGCCGAGGGGGAGTGCGTAAGGTGTCTGGAGCCGGTCGAGCTGGAGCTCGAAGCGGACTTCCAGGAACTGTTCTCGTACCCTGACGCCGACGACCGGGGCCGTGTGATCGCGGAACCGGGCGACGACGCCGAGGACGACGAGGACAGGTTCTTCCTCGAGGACGGCCTGTTCGACCTCGAACCCGTGCTGCGCGATGCGGTGGTGCTCGCACTGCCGATGCAGCCGGTGTGCCAGGACGACTGCCCGGGCCTGTGCTCCGAGTGCGGAGCGCGGCTCGCGGACGACCCGGACCACCACCATGACGCCGTCGACATCCGTTGGGCGGCTTTGCAGGGACTCGCCGGTTCGATGACGGACGGCGAGAAGGACGAGATGAGCGGCGCCGAAGCGGGCGTCGACGAGAAGCAGGAGAAGTAGCCGTGGCTGTTCCGAAGCGGAAGATGTCGCGCAGCAACACGCGCCACCGCCGGTCGCAGTGGAAGGCTGCGGTCCCCACCCTGGTTGCGTGCGAGCGCTGCCACGAGCCCAAGCAGCAGCACATCGCGTGCCCGTCGTGCGGCACCTACAACAAGCGCCAGGTCCTCGAGGTCTGAGCGGCTGGTGAGAGGCACTGTGTCCACGCCGAAGAAGAACTCAGCGGACAACCAGGCCTCGTCCCACACGCTTCTGGAAGGGCGGCTCGGCTATCAGGTCGAGTCCGCCCTTCTGGTGCGAGCGCTGACCCACCGTTCCTACGCGTACGAGAACGGCGGTCTGCCGACGAACGAGCGGCTGGAGTTCCTCGGGGACTCCGTGCTCGGCCTCGTCGTCACGGACACGCTGTACCGCACCCACCCCGACCTGCCCGAAGGCCAGCTGGCCAAGTTGCGGGCCGCGGTGGTCAACTCGCGTGCGCTGGCGGAAGTGGGTCGCGGCCTCGACCTGGGCGCCTTCATCCGGCTCGGCCGGGGTGAAGAGGGCACGGGCGGCCGGGACAAGGCATCCATCCTCGCCGACACCCTCGAAGCGGTGATCGGTGCGGTCTATCTCGACCAGGGCCTCGACGCGGCCTCCGAACTGGTGCACCGCCTGTTCGACCCGCTGATCGAGAAGTCCTCCAACCTGGGCGCCGGCCTGGACTGGAAGACGTCGCTCCAGGAGCTGACCGCGACCGAGGGGCTCGGCGTGCCCGAGTACCTGGTCACGGAGACCGGCCCCGACCACGAGAAGACCTTCACTGCTGCCGCCCGCGTCGGAGGCGTCTCGTACGGCACCGGCACCGGCCGCAGCAAGAAGGAGGCGGAGCAGCAAGCCGCCGAGTCCGCCTGGCGGTCCATCCGGGCCGCCGCGGACGAGCGGGCCAAGGCGGCCAAGGAGCCGGCCGCGGAACCCGTGAAGGAGACGGCGGACGAAGCCCTCGCGGGCGGCGACCCGTCGTCCGCCACCGCCTGAGCAAGCAGGACGCGAGCGCCCGCCCGGCCGTCGACGCCGGGGCGGGCGCTCGGTTCGTCCACCGGTCCGTACGGTTCTGACAGGGGGCCCGATGCCCGAGTTGCCCGAGGTGGAGGTCGTCCGGCGGGGCCTGGAGCGCTGGGTCGCCCACCGGACCGTCGCCGAGACCGAGGTACTGCACCCGCGTGCCGTGCGCCGGCACGTCGCCGGCCCGGAGGACTTCGCGCACCGGCTCAAGGGGCACCACATCGGCACGCCCCGGCGGCGCGGCAAGTATCTGTGGCTGCCGCTGGAGGAGACGAACCAGTCCGTCCTCGCCCACCTCGGCATGAGCGGCCAGCTGCTGGTCCAGCCGCACGAGGCGCCGGACGAGAGGCACCTGCGCATCCGGGTCCGGTTCGCCGACGCCCTCGGCACCGAACTCCGCTTCGTCGACCAGCGCACCTTCGGCGGCCTGTCACTGCACGACAACACCCCCGAGGGCCTGCCCGACGTCATCGCGCACATCGCCCGCGACCCCCTCGACCCGCTCTTCGACGACGAGGCCTTCCACCGGGCGCTGCGCCGCAAGCGGACCACCATCAAGCGGGCCCTGCTGGACCAGTCGCTGATCAGCGGGGTCGGCAACATCTACGCGGACGAGGCCCTGTGGCGCGCCCGCCTCCACTACGAACGCCCGACGGCGAACTTCACCCGCCCGGTCACGGCGGAGCTGCTCGGGCACATCCGGGACGTGATGAACGCGGCCCTCGCCGTCGGCGGCACCAGCTTCGACAGCCTGTACGTCAACGTCAACGGCGAGTCCGGCTACTTCGACCGCTCCCTGGACGCGTACGGCCGCGAGGGCCTGCCCTGCAAGCGCTGCGGCACCCCCATGCGGCGCCGCCCCTGGATGAACCGGTCCAGCTACTTCTGCCCGAAGTGTCAGAGGGCGCCGCGCGTCTCGTCGTAACGCGCGCGGGAGGCGAGGACGTCGTCCATCGCGCCCTCCACGCAGTGGATGAGCGCCAGCAGCCGTTCGGCGACCTGCCGGCCCAGGGGCGTCAGCTCGTAGTCCACGCGGGGCGGGTTGGTCGGCTGGGCCTCGCGGTACACCAGGCCGTCGCGCTCCAGCGCGTGCAGGGTCTGGGACAGCATCTTCTCGCTCACCCCGTCCACACGCCGGCGCAGCTCGTTGAAGCGCAGCGAGCCCTCGTACAGCGCGCCGAGCGTCAGCCCGCCCCAGCGGCCCGTGACGTGCTCCAGCGTGCCGCGCGACGGGCAGGCCTTGGCGAAGACGTTGTACGCGAGGTCGTCCTGGTCCTGGGTGGTGGCGCTCATAACAGGAGGATACGCCCGCACAGCGCTCACTGCCAGGTTGCACTAACCAGAAGTTAGTGCTTTCCTGTGGTTACTGCTCACCGACGGCTCGCTCCGCCGGGCCGCCGCCTTCCGTTGCTTTTTTCGAGGAGTCCGCATGACCGCGCCCGTCGTCTCCATCGCCTACCACTCCGGCTACGGCCACACCGCCGTGCTCGCCGAGGCCGTGCGCGCCGGTGCCCTCGAGGCGGGTGCCGAGGTGCACCTGATCAAGGTTGACGAGATCACCGACGAGCAGTGGGAGACGCTGGACCGCTCCGACGCGATCGTGTTCGGCTCGCCCACCTACATGGGCACCGCCTCCGGCGCCTTCCACGTCTTCGCCGAGGCCAGCTCCAAGCGCTGGTTCGGCCAGGACTGGAAGGACAAGCTGGCCGCCGGCTTCACCAACTCCGCTTCCAAGAGCGGCGACAAGCTGCACACCCTGCAGTTCTTCCAGACGCTCGCCGCCCAGCACGGCATGCACTGGGTCAACCTCGGCCTGCTCCCCGGCTGGAACAGCAGCACCGCCTCCGAGAACGACCTCAACCGCCTCGGCTTCTTCGCCGGCGCCGCCGCCCAGAGCAACAACGACCAGGGCCCGGAGGGCGTCCACAAGGCCGACCTGGCCACCGCCGAGCACCTGGGCCGCCGGGTGACCGAAACGGCCAAGACCTTCACCCGCGGCCGCGCCACCGCGTAACGCTCCCGCGCGGCGGGCTCAGTTTCGACCCGCTTCGACGGCCCGGAGACGGCCCCGGCCCTCGGCTGGACCGGATATGTCGATCATTCGAATCGGCGTTCCGATTCTTCCGGTGGTCGGGCCCGCAGGAGGTGCTGGGCGGCCTGGAAGGCCCTTGCTTTCAGGTCGGCCAGTGAGATATCCCAGCTCTCGCTCCAGTCCTCCAGATCGCTCGCGCACAGGGCGATCGGGCGAAGCTCCTCGGGATAGGGCCAACGGAGGTCAAGTGCGGTCAGCATCTCCAGCCAGATCTGATCGGCACCAGTGGCAGGATCCAGTGAGCCGTCGACTATCTGCTCCGCCAACCAGTAGATCAGGGCCCAGGAAGCGGCAGTCGGGTTGGCGGGCGTCTCGTAGCGCAGACCCAGCTCCTCCAGGACCTGATCGAACAGATCCGGCGCTTCGGGCTCCTCGCGCCGTGCCAGTCCGGCCAGGAGCGCTATCGACGGTGTGTCGACACCGGCCAGAAGTGCGTCCAGTCCTGCCTGGATGAGCCGGTCGGAGCCGACGTGACGGCCGAGCGCCCGTCCCTGAGCCACTCGTCGCAGTTGCCGCAGCGCTTCGTCTTCTGTCATGTCGCGCCCCACCAGTGAGGATGTAAGCCGGCATCGTGCCACGGTCGCGTTTCCCGGGCACCTCGATTCCGGACCGGCTGTGGTCGCGCCTGCGGATGACGGAGCCAACCCGCCCCAGCCACGACGTGTTCCGACCTCATGCACTGGGTGCCTGCCTTGGCGGGAGCGGGTGGCCGGCGGTGCCGAGCGGGGCGGAGACATGAGCGCGGGCGCCGCCGGCCGCCCGCGCCCGCCCGGAGGAGCGACGCGACTGGGCGGGACGATCCTCGCCCAGGAACTTTCGGCTTCGGACGCCCGGACGCGGCCCAGGAGCGTGCCTGGCCGCCTGACCTGCGGTGTCTCAGTACCCGAAGTCCTGCGTCCACCAGGGCCCGCCCGGGCCGAGGTGGACGCCGACGCCGAGGGTCTTGAAGTCGGGGTTCAGGATGTTGGCGCGGTGGCCGGGGCTGTTCATCCAGGCCTGCATCACGGCCGCCGCGTCGGCCTGGCCGCGGGCTATGTTCTCGCCGCCGAGGTCGGTGACGCCGGCCGCTGCGGCCCGGTCCCACGGCGTCCTGCCGTCCGGGTCGGTGTGGTCGAAGAAGCCCCGCGCGGCCATGTCGTCGCTGAACGACTCCGCCAGCTTCGTCAGCGAGGAGTTCGCCGCCAGCGGGCTGTAGCCGGCCTTCGTCCGCTCCTCGTTGACCAGCTTCAGCACCTCCGCCTCGACGGCGGCCTCCCGCGACACCGTCACCGGCGTCGAGGCCGGCGCCGGCGCCTTGGTGGCCGTACGGGACGGGGTGCTCCGCGGCTTGGCGGGCGCGGCCGGTGTGGCGCGCCGGGCCGGGGTCGTCTTCGGCGCCGGCTTCCCGGTCGTCGGTGCCGGCTTCCCGGCCGCCGTCTTGGACGGGGTCGCCGTGGGGGACGCCGACTTCGACGCCGTCGCCGACCTGGAAGCGGAGGGGGAGGGGGAGGCCGAGGGAGAGGCCGAGGCGGAGGCGGACCGGCTCGGGGAGGTCCCGCGCCCGGCGTCGCCCCCGGCGGGCGTGGTGGCCGGGCTGTCGGCGCTGCCCGAGGTGCCGCCCTGCTCGCTGGCCGTGTTGCCGGGGGTGCGCGGGGCCTGCACCCGCTCGCCGCCGGTGGTCTGCGTGCCGCCGCCGAGCTGGTAGTGGTCCAGGCCCGGCACCACGCCGGCGGCCACCGCGGCCGTACCGAGGGCCACGGCCGCCGACGCGCCGAGCAGGCCGACGCGCACCGGCCGGCCGGCCCCGCCGCGCCGGCGACGGCCGCGGGACGGCCCGCCGGAGCCCGGGCCGGAGGGGGACGCGGGGTCGGCGTCCGTCGCGAACAGATAGGCCTGCGCCTTGGCGGTGGCCTCGGCGTAGGCCTCGGGGTTCAGGTAGGGCGCGATGCCCATGGGTATCTGCCGTCCCCCCGCGGACGAGAGCCAGGGGTCCTCGCTCCCGGAGCCGGAGGGCTGCGTCTGGCCGGCCCCCGTGGCGCGGCCCGTGGCGGCGTGGCCGGCGGCGGAGCGTCGGTGGCGTCCCATGTCCCCTGCCCTCTCCTCGTGCTCGCGGTCGACCCGGTGCCGTACGGCGAGCGACTCGCTGCTGAGTGACTCCCTCAGGCCGACCCGACTCACTCGATCGAGTGAGTTTCATCTGCGATTCATTGGGTCCGGACGGTACCCCATGGCGCCGCGGGGCGATGTGTCCCGAGCGACACCGGCCGGTTAGGTTGCACCCATGAGCGAGGAAGTACGACTGGTCGCCTGGGTCCGTGGACACGTACAGGGCGTGGGTTTTCGCTGGTTCACGCGTGCCAAGGCACTGGAGATCGGCGGGCTGAGTGGCTTTGCTCTCAATTTGGCCGACGGCCGGGTCCAGGTGGTCGCCGAGGGCCCGCGGGAGGGCTGCGAGGGCCTGCTGGACTGGCTCCAGGGCAGCGACACGCCCGGGCGCGTGGACGGCGTCACCGAGATCTGGGACACACCCCGCGGCGGTTACGACGGCTTCGCCGTCCGGTGAGCCGGGGCCGCCCGGGCCCGCGTCCGGGCCGGCGGCAAGCTGCCGGGGGCATGTGCGGAGACGGAAACGCCCTGGTGGTTGCCAACAGAGGCGGGGCATGGCAGGCTCCGCTGGTACTGCTGGTCGCCACGCCCTGAGGGTCCGGAGGAGTCGCAGCGCCGCCGTTTTTCCGGCCGCGCGCCCCGGTTCGCCCACCAATACAGGGCGTGATCGTGTTGACCGTCAAACTTTTTGGTGAGACGCTGAAAGCCCCGCGCACCTTAGCTGTTTGGCATGGAACAACAGCAGAGCAACACCCGGATGTGCCAAGCACCGCGGGTGCGAATCCCTCACGACCCACACCGCATCGGTCGGTCACTCAGTGTGGAGGACCATCCATCATGGCAAAGGCGCTTCTCGGTTACGTCGGCGGCTCCGACCCTCGACTCCTCGCCGAGATGCGACGGCTGCAGCAGCGCGTCCAGGACCTGGAGTCCGAGCTCGGACGGATCCAGGCGGAGAACGAAGCGCTGACGGCTGCCGCCTCTCAGGACAGGATCATGGAGAGCATCGACGCACACCAGGCGGAGCCTGCGCTCACCTGAATCGCTGCAAAGCTCCACAACAGCAGTCACAGCGATAGGGCTGCCCGTATCAACCGCTCAGTTGATCGGACGACTGGAACCCAGTCGTCAGAGTTGCAAGGGACGCTTCGGCGTCCCTTCTTTCTTTCCCCCGCATCCTTTCACCTTCTTTAACGTCTGGTGTGCCCTGCATGTTCAATGACGAAACCGCGGGGTTGCGAGGGTTCATGGAGTGAGATAGCGGCGCCGGGTAGAGTCCAGCGGCGTGCACCTCAAGGCCCTGACCCTCCGCGGCTTCAAGTCGTTCGCCTCGGCGACCACGCTCCGGTTCGAACCAGGGATCACATGTGTCGTCGGACCGAACGGCTCGGGCAAGTCCAACGTCGTGGACGCGCTCAGCTGGGTCATGGGCGAACAGGGCGCCAAGTCGCTGCGCGGCGGCAAGATGGAGGACGTCATCTTCGCCGGCACCACCGGCCGCCCGCCGCTGGGCCGCGCCGAGGTGTCCCTGACCATCGACAATTCCGACGGGGCGCTGCCCATCGAGTACGCCGAGGTCACCATCACGCGGATCATGTTCCGCAACGGCGGCAGCGAGTACCAGATCAACGGCGACACCTGCCGGCTGCTCGACATCCAGGAACTCCTCTCCGACTCCGGCATCGGCCGCGAGATGCACGTCATCGTCGGCCAGGGCCAGCTCGACTCCGTCCTGCACGCCGACCCCATGGGCCGCCGCGCCTTCATCGAGGAGGCGGCCGGCGTCCTCAAGCACCGCAAGCGCAAGGAGAAGGCGCTGCGGAAGCTGGACGCGATGCAGGCCAACCTCGCGCGCGTGCAGGACCTCACCGACGAGCTGCGCCGTCAGCTCAAGCCCCTGGGCCGCCAGGCGGCGGTGGCCCGCCGGGCCGCCGTCATCCAGGCCGACCTCCGCGACGCCCGCCTGCGCCTGCTCGCCGACGACCTCGTCCGCCTGCGCGAAGCCCTCCAGGCCGAGATCGCCGACGAAGCCGCCCTGAAGGAGCGCAAGGAGAGCGCCGAGCAGGAGCTGAAGAAGGCCCTGCACCGCGAGGCCCTGCTGGAGGACGAGGTCCGTCGGCTCACCCCGCGCCTCCAGCGCGCCCAGCAGACCTGGTACGAGCTGTCCCAGCTGGCGGAGCGGGTGCGCGGCACCGTCTCGCTGGCCGACGCCCGGGTCAAGAGCGCCACCTCCGCCCCGCCCGAGGAGCGGCGCGGCCGGGACCCGGAGGACCTGGAGCGCGAGGCCGCCCGCATCCGCGAACAGGAGGCCGAGCTGGAGGCCGCCCTGGAAGCGGCCCAGCACGCGCTGGACGACACCGTCGCCCACCGCGCCGAACTGGAGCGCGAGCTGGCGGTCGAGGAGCGCCGGCTGAAGGACGTCGCCCGCGCCATCGCCGACCGCCGCGAAGGGCTGGCCCGCCTCTCCGGGCAGGTCAACGCGGCCCGCTCGCGCGCCGCCTCCGCCCAGGCCGAGATCGACCGGCTGGCCACGGCCCGCGACGAGGCACAGGAACGCGCGGTGCGCGCCCAGGAGGAGTACGAGGCCCTGCAGGCCGAGGTCGACGGCCTCGACGCCGGCGACGCCGACCTGGCCGAGCAGCACGAGGCCGCGAAACGGCAGCTCGCCGAGGCCGAGGCGGCCCTGGGCGCGGTCCGTGACGCGGTCACCGCGGCCGAACGCCGGCGCGCCGCGACCCAGGCCCGCCACGAGGCGCTGGCCCTGGGCCTCAGGCGCAAGGACGGCACCGGCATACTGCTGGGTGCCCGCGACCGGCTCACCGGAATCCTGGGCCCGGCGGCCGAGCTGTTGCGCATCACCCCGGGCTACGAGGTCCCCCTGGCCGCGGCCCTCGGCACGGCGGCGGACGCCATCGCCGTGACGACCCCCGCGGCGGCGGCCGAGGCGATCAGCCTCCTGCGCAAACAGGACGGGGGCAGGGCGGCCCTCCTGCTGTCGGGCACCCCGGAGGAGGCGCCCCGCAGCGGCGCGGAGAACACCGCGCCCGGCCACGACGGACCCGCGGACGGCCGGCCACCCGGCATCCCCCTGCCCGCCGCGGACCTCGTACGTGGCCCCGCCGATCTCATGCCCGCCGTACGCCGGCTGCTGCGCGACATCGTCGTGGTGGACTCCCTGGAGGACGCCGAGGCCCTGGTCTACGCCCGTCCGGAGCTGACCGCCGTCACCGCCGAGGGCGACCTGCTCGGCGGCCACTTCGCGCACGGCGGCTCCGCCGGCGCCCCCAGCCTGCTGGAGGTGCAGGCCTCCGTGGACGAGGCCGCCGCCGAGCTGGCCGAGCTGGAGGTGCGCTGCCAGGAGCTGGCCGGGGAGCAGCGGACCGCGGCCGAGCGGCGCAAGCGGGCCGCGGCCCTCGTGGAAGAACTCGCGGAGCGCCGGCGGGCCGCCGACCGGGAGAAGTCGGCCGTGGCCCAGCAGCTCGGCCGGCTGGCCGGGCAGGCGCGGGGTGCCGCCGGGGAGGCCGAGCGGTCGGCCGCGGCGGCGGCCCGCGCGCAGGAGGCGCTGGAGAAGGCCGTGCAGGAGGCCGAGGAGCTGGCCGAGCGGCTGGCCGTGGCCGAGGAGATGCCGGTGGAGGAGGAGCCGGACACCTCGGTGCGGGACCGGCTCGCCGCCGACGGAGCCAACGCCCGGCAGACCGAGATGGAGGCCCGCCTCCAGGTCCGTACGCACGAGGAGCGGGTCAAGGGGCTCGCCGGCCGCGCCGACGCGCTCGACCGGGCGGCCCGCGCGGAACGCGAGGCACGCGCGCGTGCCGAGCAGCGGCGCGCCCGGCTGCGGCACGAGGCGGCGGTCGCCCAGGCCGTCGCCTCCGGCGCCCGGCAGCTGCTCGCGCACGTCGAGGTGTCCCTGGCCCGGGCCGGGCAGGAGCGTTCCGCCGCCGAGGCCGCCAAGGCCCGGGGCGAGCAGGAGCTGGCCGCGGCCCGGACGGCGGGCCGTGAACTGAAGGCCGAACTCGACAAGTTGACGGATTCGGTTCACCGCGGCGAGGTACTCGGCGCCGAGAAGCGGCTGCGCATGGAGCAGCTGGAGACCAGGGCGCTGGAGGAACTGGGTGTCGAACCGGAGGGACTGGTGGCGGAGTACGGCCCGCACCAGCTCGTGCCGCCCTCGCCCCCCGCCGACGGCGAGCAGCTGCCCGAGGATCCCGGGCACCCGCGGAACCAGCCGCGCCCCTTCGTCCGCGCCGAGCAGGAGAAACGGCTCAAGGCGGCCGAGCGGGCGTACCAGCAGCTGGGCAAGGTCAACCCGCTGGCGCTGGAGGAGTTCGCGGCGCTGGAGGAGCGGCACAAGTTCCTGAGCGAGCAGCTGGAGGACCTGAAGAAGACCCGCGCGGACCTGCTCCAGGTGGTCAAGGAGGTCGACGAGCGCGTCGAGCAGGTGTTCACCGAGGCCTACCGGGACACCGCCCGGGAGTTCGAGGGGGTCTTCGGCCGGCTGTTCCCGGGCGGTGAGGGCCGGCTGGTGCTGACCGACCCCGACAACATGCTCACCACGGGCGTGGACGTCGAGGCGCGGCCGCCGGGCAAGAAGGTCAAGCGGCTCTCCCTGCTCTCGGGCGGCGAGCGCTCGCTGACGGCCGTCGCGCTGCTGGTGTCGATCTTCAAGGCCCGGCCGAGCCCGTTCTACGTCATGGACGAGGTCGAGGCGGCGCTGGACGACACCAACCTGCAGCGGCTGATCCGGATCATGCAGGAGCTCCAGGAGGCCTCCCAGCTGATCGTGATCACGCACCAGAAGCGCACGATGGAGGTCGCCGACGCGCTCTACGGCGTCTCCATGCAGGGCGATGGTGTGTCGAAGGTCATCTCCCAGCGACTGCGGTAACTATCTGTTCAAGAAGTGAACACAATCCCCTTGGGCCTATCTCAAAACTCACAGCGGCTGACCTATTGACTTCGAAACTTGAAGGCATAGTCTCTGCAACGTTGCTTTTACCTTCAGGTGTCACCACCTGAGAGGGCTCACCCCACACGGCAGCGTTGCCGTGGCCCGAGGAGAAAACTCGTGACCAGCACAGCGCAGGCACCTCAGTCAGGAGCCAGGACGGCCCACCCCGAACATCTCGGGCACGTCATCTTCATCGCGGCGGCCGCCGCGATGGGCGGTTTCCTTTTCGGCTACGACAGCTCCGTGATCAACGGCGCCGTCGAGGCCATCCGGGACCGTTACGACATCGGATCCGCCGCCCTGGCCCAGGTCATCGCGATCGCCCTGATCGGCTGTGCCATCGGCGCCGCCACCGCGGGCCGCATCGCCGACCGCATCGGCCGCATCCGGTGCATGCAGATCGCCGCCGTCCTCTTCACGATCAGCGCCGTCGGCTCCGCACTGCCCTTCGCGCTGTGGGACCTCGCCTTCTGGCGCATCGTCGGCGGCTTCGCCATCGGCATGGCCTCCGTGATCGGCCCGGCCTACATCGCCGAGGTCGCCCCGCCCGCCTACCGCGGCCGCCTCGGCTCCTTCCAGCAGGCCGCGATCGTCGTCGGCATCGCCATCTCCCAGCTGGTCAACTGGGGTCTGCTCAACGCCGCCGGCGGCGACCAGCGCGGCAAGCTGATGGGCCTGGAGGCCTGGCAGGTCATGCTCGGTGTGATGGTCGTCCCGGCCGTCCTCTACGGCCTGCTCTCCTTCGCGATCCCCGAGTCCCCGCGCTTCCTGCTCTCCGTCGGCAAGCGGGACCGCGCCCGGGAGATCCTCGCCGAGGTCGAGGGTGACATCGACCTGGACGCCCGCGTCAGCGAGATCGAACTCGCCATGAAGAGCGAGCACAAGTCGAGCTTCCGTGACCTGCTCGGCGGCGGCTTCTTCTTCAAGCCGATCGTCTGGGTCGGCATCGGTCTGTCGGTCTTCCAGCAGTTCGTCGGCATCAACGTCGCGTTCTACTACTCCTCGACGCTGTGGCAGTCGGTCGGTGTCGACCCGACGGACTCGTTCTTCTACTCCTTCACGACGTCGATCATCAACATCGTCGGCACCGTGATCGCGATGATCTTCGTGGACCGCGTCGGCCGCAAGCCGCTCGCGCTCATCGGCTCGGTCGGCATGGCCGTCGGCCTCGCGCTGGAGGCCTGGGCGTTCAGCTACGACCTGGTCGGCGGCAAGCTCCCGAGCACCCAGGGCTGGACCGCCCTGGTCGCCGCCCACGTCTTCGTGCTCTTCTTCGCCCTGTCCTGGGGTGTGGTCGTCTGGGTCATGCTCGGCGAGATGTTCCCGAACCGGATCCGGGCCGCCGCCCTGGGCGTGGCCGCCGCCGCGCAGTGGATCGCCAACTGGGCGATCACCGCGAGCTTCCCGTCGCTGGCCGACTGGAACCTCTCCGGCACCTACGTGATCTACACCGTCTTCGCCGCGCTCTCCGTGCCGTTCGTCCTGAAGTTCGTCAAGGAGACGAAGGGCAAGTCGCTGGAGGAGATGGGCTGAGCCTCCTGGCGAGGCCCCCGCACTCGGGGAGAAGGGCCAAGTCCCCGCTGCCCCTCTCCTCGTACCGTCCGCCGCCCCCGGCCCGGCCACTGCCCGGACCGGGGGCGGCGGTGTCGTACGGCCCGGTGCCCGCGGCGGGGGAGACGGGCGCCGGACCGCCGCACGCGCGCTCAGTCCGACAGGGCCGGGAGGACCCGTTCCGCGAAGAGCCTCAGGCTGCGCCAGCCCTCCTCCACCGGCATCCCGCCCGCCAGCGGATGCAGCACCAGGCTGTCCAGGCCCTGGGCCACGCACTGCTCCGGGGTGAGGATCCGGTACACGCCCTCGGCGCGCAGCTCCGCCACGGTCGTGGCGCCGGACCGCACCGCCGAGCGGATGCCGGCCGACTGCCAGGAGGCGTAGGTCCGGGCCTCGTGCAGGAAGTGCCCGCCGTACGCGGCCCAGGCCCGGTCCGGGTCCTCGGCCAGGTGGAGCAGCGGGGTCTCGGCGGCCGGCATCATGGTCCAGCCCTCGGTGCCGTACTCGGTGAGCCGCTCCTTGTAGTACGCCTCCAGCTCCGGCAGGTGCGCGCTCGGGAAGAACGGCAGGCCCAGCCGGGCGGCCCGGCGGGCGGCGGCCTTCGAGGAGCCGCCGACCAGCAGCAGCGGATGCGGATCGGTGTACGGGCGCGGGGTGAGCCGTACCCTGCGGCCCCGGTAGGTGAACTCCTCGCCGGTCCACGCCGTCAGCAGCGTCTCCAGCAGCTCGTCCTGGAGCCGGCCCCGGCGCTGCCAGTCCACGCCGAACAGGCCGTACTCCTCGGGCCGGTACCCGATGCCCGCCACGGTCACCAGCCGCCCGCCGCTCAGCAGGTCCAGCACGGCGATGTCCTCGGCCAGCCGCAGCGGGTCGTGCAGCGGGCCGATCACCGCCGACACCGTCACCGCGATCCGGCGGGTCGCCCCGAACACCGCGCCCGCGAAGGTGAACGGCGACGGCAGCCAGTTGTTCTCGGCGCCGTGGTGCTCCTCGGTCTGCACGGTGTGGATCCCGTGGTCGTCGGCGTACGCGGCCATCTCCAGGGCGGCCCGGTAGCGGGCGGAGAGCGCGGCGGGACCGGCGCCGGGAGCGACGAGGTTGAAACGTACGACCGTGACGGGCATGGGAAGGTCCCCCTCCGGTGCGCTGCGGTGGAGGGGGACCTTAGCTGACGAGACGTCAGATCGCCATGGGCGGGGAGGCGGGCTCGCGTGTCACACGCCGGCGGTCTCGCGCTCCCCGGCCGGCTCGGTCGTCCCGGACGGGCGGGCCACCGGCTTCGGCAGGACCAGGTAGAGCGCGCCCGAGACCACGATGGTCGCGACCCAGCCGAGGCCGTACTCGCCGATCACGTTGTTCGTCGCCAGCGGGCCGGTGAACCAGTCCGAGGTGGTGAACAGCAGGCCCGACACCAGGCCGATCGCCCAGGCGGCGACGGCCGCGGGGGAGAAGCCGCCCCGGTACCAGTAGGCGCTGGTGCGGGTGGTGTCGGCCATGGCCCGGCCGTCGTACTCGGTGCGGCGCAGCATGTCCGCGCCGAACACGCCGACCCAGGCGGAGAACGCGACCGCCAGCAGCGACAGGAAGGCGATGAACGAGCCCATGAAGCTCGTCGCCACCAGCATCAGCACCCCGCCGAAGATCAGCGAGATCACGGCGTTGACCGACACCGCCCAGTGCCGCGGCACCTTGAAGCCGAGCGTCTGCGCGGTGAAGCCCGCCGAGTACATCGACATCGAGTTGATCAGAAGCATGCCGATCAGCGCGATGAACAGGTACGGCACGGCGATCCAGGTCGGCAGGATCTCGCCCAGGAAGGACACCGGGTCGCTCGCCGAGGCCAGGTCCGGCGTGCCGACCGCCATCACCGCGCCCATCAGCACCATGGGCAGCACGACGACACCGGCGCCGCCCACCGCCGTACCCACGATCGCCTTGGAGGAGGCCGTGCGCGGCAGGTAGCGGGTGAAGTCAGGGGCGGAGGGGATCCAGCTGACGCCGCCCGCCGCGATCATGCCGATGCCGGTGATCACCGCGGCCGTGGAGCCGGCGCTGTGGTCCAGCACCTTCGACCAGTCGGTGTTCGCCACCAGGTACCCCAGCACCAGCACCGAGAAGACGCCGAAGAGGTAGGTCGCGTACTTGTTGCACTTCTGCACGGCGTTGATGCCGAGCCCGGAGATCGCGAAGGTGGCGACGACGAAGACCAGCAGCATCACCATGTCCAGCACACTGTTGGCCTTCAGGCCGAACAGGATGTCCAGGATGGTGAGCATCGCGTAGGCGCCGGTCACCGCGTTGATCGTCTCCCAGCCCCAGCGCGCGACCCAGATCAGCGAACCGGGCAGCAGGTTGCCGCGCTGTCCGAAGACCGCCCGCGACAGCGCCATGCCCGGCGCGCCGCCCCGCTTGCCCGCGATGCCGATCAGACCGACCAGGCCGTACGACACGATCGGCGCCGCCACCGCGACGACCAGCGCCTGCCAGATGTTCAGGTGGTACGCCACGACCAGACTCGCGCCCATGGTCAGCAGCAGCACGCTGATGTTCGCGCCGACCCATGTGGGGAACAGCTCCCGGGTCCGCGCGGTGCGCTCGTGGTCGGGGACCTGTTCGATGCCGCGGGTCTCGAGAGCGCCTTCGGTCTCGACGGTTTTGCTCATGAAAGAGGTGCCAGACGTGGGGGGACAGGGGGACGTGGGGACTCTACGCGCGTGGATAGAGCCGCCACCATCGTACTTTGCTCCGAGTCCTGGTATTACGTGGCCTTTGTCTCTCAGAGGAAGCCACAAACGGGGCTCCGGGGAACCCCATGGCCGATACTGGTCGGGTTATGGAAACCGTCATCCTTGTTGTAGTCATCGCCGTGGTCGTGCTCGGCGCGCTCGGCGGGCTGATCGTGGGCAGCCGGCGCCGGAAGCCGCTGCCCCCGCCGCCCCCGAAGGCGCCCGACATCACCGCGCCCCCGGCCGAGCCGCACGTCGGCGACGAGGCCGAGACGCCGCGCGACGAACCGCGCCGGACGATCGAGGAGGTGGATCTACCCGGCGGCCCCGCACCGGTCGTCGTCGAGGAGCCCCCTGTTGTCGAGGTTCCCGGGATCGAGGTCCCGGAGCCCACCGCGGGCCGGCTCGTCCGGCTGCGCACCCGCCTGTCCCGCTCGCAGAACGCCCTCGGCAAGGGCCTGCTCACGCTGCTCTCCCGCGAGCACCTGGACGAGGACACCTGGGAGGAGATCGAGGACACGCTGCTCACCGCCGACGTCGGCGTGCAGCCCACCCAGGAACTGGTCGAGCGCCTGCGCGAACGCGTCAGGGTGCTCGGCACCCGCACCCCCGAGGAGCTGCGCGGCCTGCTGCGCGAAGAGCTGCTCGCGCTGGTCGGCACCGAGGTCGACCGCACGGTGAAGACCGAGCCCGAGGACCGCAAGCCCGGCATCGTGATGGTCGTCGGCGTCAACGGCACCGGCAAGACCACCACCACCGGCAAGCTCGCCCGCGTGCTCGTCGCCGACGGCCGCACGGTCGTCCTCGGCGCCGCCGACACCTTCCGGGCCGCCGCCGCCGACCAGCTCCAGACCTGGGGCGAGCGCGTCGGCGCCTACACCGTGCGCGGACCGGAGGCCGGCGACCCCGCCTCCGTCGCCTTCGACGCGGTCAAGGAGGGCAAGGAGATGGGCGTCGACGTGGTGCTCATCGACACCGCCGGCCGCCTCCACACCAAGACCGGGCTCATGGACGAGCTGGGCAAGGTCAAGCGGGTCGTGGAGAAGCACGCGCCGCTCGACGAGGTGCTGCTCGTCCTGGACGCCACCACCGGCCAGAACGGCCTGGTGCAGGCTCGCGTGTTCGCCGAGGTCGTGGACATCACCGGCATCGTGCTGACCAAGCTGGACGGTACGGCCAAGGGCGGCATCGTCGTCGCGGTCCAGCGCGAGCTGGGCGTGCCGGTCAAGCTGATCGGGCTCGGCGAGGGCGCGGACGACCTCGCGCCGTTCGAGCCGGAGGCGTTCGTGGACGCCCTGATCGGTGACTGACCACCACCCGGGAACGTTTCCGGGTGGTCGGCGGAAAGCTCCCGCCCCCGAGGTTCAGTCGGGGACGGGAGCTTCGTCGTGTCCGGCGCTTGTTACGCGCGCGACCGGTGCGCCACGTACGCCAGCGTGCCCAGCAGCAGCCGGGCCGCCGGAGGCCTCGTCGCCGAGTCCAGCGCGGGCGGGCGCAGCCAGCGCACCGGGCCCAGGCCGCCCCGGTCGGAGGGCGGCGCGGTGATGTACGCGCCGGGGCCGAGGCCGCGCAGGTCCAGCGCGGCCGGGTCGTCCCAGCCCATGCGGTAGAGCAGCCGGGGCAGGTCGGCGGCGGCGCCGGGCGCGACGAGGAAGTGGGCGCGGCCGTCCGGGGTGGCGGTCACCGGGCCGAGGGGCAGGCCCATGCGCTCCAGCCGGACCAGGGCGCGCCGGCCGGCCGGCTCCGAGACCTCCAGGACGTCGAAGGCCTGCCCCACCGGCAGCATCACCGAGGCGCCCGGGACCTCGGACCAGGCCTTGGTCACCTCGTCCAGCGTGGCCCCGGCCGGCACCGGCGGGGCGAACTCCAGCGGATGCGCGCCGGGCGCCGCGCAGTCCGGCCGCCCGCAGGAACAGGCACCCCCGGCGGCCCGCGCCCCCGGCACCACGTCCCAGCCCCACAGTCCGGTGAACTCGGCGACGGCGGTGCAGTCCGCGGTGCGGCCGCGCCGACGCGTGCCGGAACGGATCTCGCGGATGCCGCCGATCGTGAAGCCCATGCCCCCTCCAACGGGTCCAGCGCGCCGGTGGTTACGACACGGAGCGAGACGGAAGCGGAACGTAACGCTACGGCTCCGCCTTCCCGTGGTGCTGCGGGGGCATGGCGGCGCCTTGAAGCACAACCGGTGGCACGCCGGGGAATATGCGCCCCCGAGTGCGTCACTCCGCCCACTTCCGGCCGTCCTGTGTCAAGTGAATCGCGAGCCGGCAACCGTGAGTTCATTCGAAGGGGTGGCGAATGGTGGCGTTTCAGGGATCCACGTGGCTGGACGGGTGATCGTAGGATTACTGTGAGTGTGCGAGCCCTGGGGGCACATGCCCCCGCGGGTATGCCGGAGGCAAGTCGTCGACTCGTTCGAAGGGTGAGAACCGGCGGACGGGGAGCCGTATTTACCGGCATTCTGATAGGGCTTGGCGCACAAGGCGACAAGTGGTCTCAGGGATGGGGGCGTTCCAGTGGGCGGCAACGGCGGTAGCGGGACGAACGCTGACAAGCGCCCCAACGAGCTGCTCGGCTCGTGGTTCGTGCGCAGCGGCTGGTCCAAGGGCGAACTGGCCCGCCAAGTGAACCGCAGAGCACGCCAGTTGGGCGCCAACCACATCTCCACCGACACCTCGCGGGTGCGCCGCTGGCTGGACGGGGAGAACCCGCGCGAACCGATCCCGCGCATCCTCTCCGAGCTGTTCTCCGAGCGCTTCGGCTGCGTGGTCTCCATCGAGGACCTCGGCCTGCGCGCCGCCCGCCAGTCGCCCGCCGCCTCCGGGGTCGACCTGCCCTGGACGGCCCCGCAGACGGTCGCCCTGCTCGGCGAGTTCTCGCGCAGCGACCTCATGCTCGCCCGGCGCGGCTTCCTCGGCACCTCGCTCGCCCTGTCCGCCGGCCCCTCCCTCATCGAGCCCATGCAGCGCTGGCTCGTGCCCACGTCGGCCTCCCCGGCGGCGCCCGAGCCCCAGCCCGCCTTCGACTCCCGCCGGCCGGGCCGGCTCTCCAAACCCGAGCTGGACCTGCTGGAGTCCACCACGCGCATGTTCCGCCAGTGGGACGCCCAGTGCGGCGGCGGCCTGCGCCGCAAGGCGGTCGTCGGCCAGCTGCACGAGGTCACCGACCTGCTCCAGGAACCCCAGCCCGAGGCCACCACCCGCAAGCTGTTCCAGGTCGCCGCCGAACTGGCCGAGCTGGCCGGCTGGATGAGTTACGACGTCGGCCTCCAGCCCACCGCGCAGAAGTACTTCGTGCTCGCCCTGCACGCCGCCAAGGAAGCCGGCGACAAGCCGCTCGGCTCCTACATCCTCTCCAGCATGAGCCGCCAGATGATCCACCTGGGCCGGCCCGAGGACGCCCTGGAACTGATCCATCTCGCGCAGTACGGCAGCCGCGACTGCGCGAGCCCGCGCACCCAGGCCATGCTGTATGCGATGGAGGCCCGCGCCTACGCCAACATGGGCCAGCCCGGCAAGACCAAGCGCGCCGTCCGCATGGCCGAGGACACCTTCGCCGAGGCCGACGAGTGGGACGAGCCGGACCCGGACTGGATCCGCTTCTTCTCCGAGGCCGAGCTGTACGGCGAGAACTCCCACTCCTATCGTGACCTCGCCTACGTCGCCGGCCGCAGCCCCACCTACGCCTCCCTGGCCGAGCCGCTGATGCGCAAGGCGGTGGAGAAGTTCGCCGAGGACGCCGAGCACCAGCGGTCGTACGCCCTCAACCTCATCGGCATGGCCACCGTGCACCTGCTCCAGCGCGAGCCGGAGCAGAGCACGGCCTACGCCTCGCGCGCCATGGGGATCGCCAAGAAGGTGCGCTCCGAGCGTGTGAACACTCGTATCCGAAAGACGGTCGACACGGCCGTACGCGACTACGGCGACCTCGCCGCCGTGGTCGACCTCTCCGAGCAGCTCGCCGTCGACCTGCCGGAGAACGCCGAAGCCGTCTGACCCCGCGCCCCCGGTCCCCGGCCGCGGCCGGTCCTCCCGAACTGCCCGACTCGGCTCCCCCATGCCAGGTCATCGGAAGGCCCGCCGCGGCCGGTCTCTTTTTCTGCGCCTGGCCCGGCGCCGCCCTCGCGGATGCGGTGCTCGCCGTCGTGGTTCCTCAGCCGATGGCTGCGGTCGTGCCCATGGTGGTTGCGTGACGATAACGATCGGCGGGACCGGAATCCGGCGCTTCATCCAGGCGTAACACGCACGGCGCCCTTGTCACCCCGGCGAAACAACGAGGGGCTTCCACCGAAACCGCGCTGCGCCAATCTCATGGCGCATAACCGGCCCGCCCCCCAACCGACCGGACCGCTCAGGCACCGCCCGCACGGGGCCGTACAACCGACGAGGAGACGCCGATGGCACCAGCCATCATGCTTGCGGCGGACACGAAACTGTCGTCCGCCAACACAGGCTTCATGCTCATCTGTTCCGCCCTGGTGATGCTCATGACTCCGGGACTGGCCTTCTTCTACGGAGGCATGGTCCGCGTCAAGAGCACCCTGAACATGCTGATGATGAGCTTCATCAGCCTGGGGATCGTCACCATCCTGTGGGTGCTCTACGGCTTCTCCCTCGCCTTCGGCACCGGCAGCAGCCTCCTCGGCTACAACGCCGACTGGATCGGCCTCAGCAACGTCGGCCTCACCGAACTCTGGGACGGCTACACCATCCCGGTCTTCGTGTTCATGGTCTTCCAGCTGATGTTCGCGATCATCACGCCGGCCCTGATAAGCGGCGCCCTCGCCGACCGGGTCAAGTTCTCCGCCTGGGCGCTCTTCGTCGCCCTGTGGGCCACGATCGTCTACGTCCCGGTCGCCCACTGGGTCTGGGGCGCCGACGGCTGGGCCTACAAGCTCGGTGTGATCGACTTCGCGGGCGGTACGGCGGTCCACATCAACGCCGGTGCGGCGGCGCTCGGTGTCATCCTCGTCATCGGCAAGCGCGTCGGCTTCAAGCGCGACCCCATGCGCCCGCACAGCCTCCCGCTGGTCATGCTCGGCGCCGGTCTGCTCTGGTTCGGCTGGTTCGGTTTCAACGCCGGCTCCTGGCTCGGCAACGACGACGGCGTCGGCGCGTTGATGTTCGTCAACACGCAGGTCGCCACCGCCGCCGCCATGCTGGCCTGGCTCGCCTACGAGAAGATCCGGCACGGCGCGTTCACCACGCTCGGCGCCGCCTCCGGCGCGGTCGCCGGTCTGGTCGCCATCACCCCGTCCGGCGGCGCGGTCTCCCCGCTCGGCGCGATCGCCGTCGGCGCCATCGCCGGTGTCGCCTGCGCCGCGGCCGTCGGCCTGAAGTTCAAGTGGGGCTACGACGACTCCCTCGACGTCGTCGGCGTCCACATGGTCGGCGGCATCATCGGCTCCCTGCTGATCGGCTTCTTCGCCACCGGCAAGGGCCAGTCCACCGCCACGGGCGTCTTCTACGGCGACCACACCTTCACCCAGCTGTGGAAGCAGTGCGCCGGCGTCTTCGCGGTCCTCGCCTACTCCCTGGTCGTCTCCGCCGTCCTCGCCTTCCTCCTCGACAAGACCCTCGGCATGCGGGTCACCGAGGACGAGGAGATCTCCGGCATCGACCAGGCGGAGCACGCCGAGACCGCATACGACTTCAGCGGCGCCGGCGGCGGCGTCACCGGGTCCCTCGCCGCCCCGGCCCTGGCCGCCACCGCGCAGAACAAGAAGGTGGACGCATGAAGCTCATCACCGCCGTCGTCAAGCCCCACCGGCTCGACGAGATCAAGGAAGCCCTCCAGGCCTTCGGCGTCCACGGCCTCACGGTCACCGAGGCCAGCGGCTACGGCCGGCAGCGCGGCCACACCGAGGTCTACCGCGGTGCCGAGTACACCGTCGACCTCGTCCCCAAGATCCGCATCGAGGTGCTGGCCGAGGACGACGACGCCGAGCAGCTGATCGAGGTCATCGTCAAGGCGGCCCGCACCGGCAAGATCGGGGACGGCAAGGTCTGGTCCCTGCCCGTCGAGACCGCCGTACGGGTCCGCACGGGCGAGCGGGGGCCGGACGCGCTCTGACGCAGCAGAATGCGGTCAGGGGAAAGTCGGGGGAAACGGAACAGGAGTCGCCGGGTGACGGGTACTGATGTGAGCAAAGAGACGGAAGACTCCGGACCCGGCGGCTACGCGGCGGCCCGGCTGCGCCTCCTCACCGAGGGGGCGCGGTCCGGGCCGTCGCGCCGTAGCGCCCTGTCCGAGCTGACCGACGACTGGCTCGCCGGGCTGTTCGGCGCGGCGGCGGGCGCCGCGCACGGCGTCTCGCTCGTCGCCGTCGGCGGCTACGGCCGCGGGGAACTCTCCCCGCGCAGCGACCTCGACCTGGTCCTGCTGCACGACGGCTCCGACCCCGCCGCCGTCGCCGCCCTCGCCGACCGGATCTGGTACCCCGTCTGGGACCTCGGCCTCTCCCTCGACCACTCCGTGCGCACCCCCGCCGAGGCCCGCAACACGGCCGGCGAGGACCTCAAGGTCCACCTCGGCCTGCTGGACGCCCGCCACCTCGCGGGCGACGCCGCGCTCACCGCCGCCCTGCGCACCACCGCCCTCGCCGACTGGCGCAACCAGGCCCCCAAACGCCTCCCCGAGCTCCAGGAACTGTGCGCCGACCGCGCCGCACGCCAGGGCGAGCTGCAGTACCTGCTGGAACCCGACCTCAAGGAGGCCCGCGGCGGCCTGCGCGACGCCACCGCCCTGCGCGCCGTCGCCGCCTCCTGGCTCGCCGACGCCCCGCGCGAGGGCCTGGCCGACGCCCGCCGCCGCCTGCTCGACGTACGGGACGCCCTGCACCTCTCCACCGGCCGCGCCACCGACCGGCTCGCCCTGCAGGAGCAGGACCAGGTCGCCGCCGAGCTGGACCTGCTCGACGCCGACAGCCTGCTGCGGCAGGTCTACGAAGCGGCGCGCGTGATCGCGTACGCCAGTGACGTCACCTGGCGCGAAGTGGGGCGCGTCCTGCGCTCGCGCGCCGTCCGGCCGCGCCTGCGCGCCATGCTCGGCGGGGCCAAGCCGGTCACCGAGCGCTCCCCGCTCGCCGAGGGCGTGGTCGAACAGGACGGCGAGGTGGTGCTCGCCCGCGCCGCCCGCCCGGAACGCGACCCCGTGCTCCCGCTGCGCGCCGCGGCCGCCGCCGCCCAGGCGGGCCTGCCGCTCTCCCTGCACGCCGTACGGCGCATGGCCGCCACCGCACGCCCCCTGCCCACACCCTGGCCCGCCGAGGCCCGCGAACAGCTCGTCACCCTGCTCGGCTCCGGCCGCCCCACGGTCGAGGTCTGGGAGGCCCTGGAGGCCGAGGGCCTGATCACCCGGCTGCTCCCCGACTGGGAACGGGTCCGCTGCCGCCCCCAGCGCAACGCCGTCCACGTCTGGACGGTCGACCGGCACCTGATCGAGACCGCCGTCCGCGCCTCCGAACTCACCCGCCGGGTCAGCCGCCCCGACCTGCTCCTGGTCGCCGCCCTGCTGCACGACATCGGCAAGGGCTGGCCCGGCGACCACTCGGTGGCCGGCGAGATCATCGCCAAGGACGTCGCCGCGCGCATCGGCTTCGACCGGGCGGACGTGGCCGTGCTCTCCCTGCTGGTCCGCCACCACCTGCTGCTCATCGAGACGGCCACCCGCCGTGACCTGGACGACCCCGCCACCGTCCGCTTCGTCGCCGAGGCGGTCGGCAGCCAGAGCACCCTGGAACTGCTGCACGCCCTCACCGAGGCCGACGCCCTCGCCACCGGACCGGCGGCATGGTCGTCCTGGCGCGGCTCCCTCGTCGCCGACCTCGTACGACGCGTCTCCGCCGTACTCGCCGGGGACGCCCCCGACGAGCCCGAGCCGGCCGCGCCCACCGCCGAGCAGGAACGCCTCGCCATGGAGGCCTTCCGCACCGGCGGCCCGGTCCTCGCCCTGCGTGCCCAGCCCGAACCGGTCGCCGAGGAGCCGTCCGGCGACCCGGAGCCCCTGGGTGTGGAACTCCTCATCGCCGTACCCGACCAGCCCGGCGTGCTCCCCGCCGTCGCCGGTGTGCTCGCCGTGCACCGCCTCACCGTCCGCACGGCCGAACTGCGCGCCGTCGGCCTCCCGGACGACGTGGAGGACGAGGGCACGGTCCTGCTGCTCAACTGGCGGGTCGCCGCCGAGTACGGCTCCCTGCCCCAGGCGGCCCGGCTCCGCAGCGACCTGGTCCGCGCCCTGGACGGCAGCCTCGACATCGCCGGCCGCCTCGCCGAACGCGACGCGGCCTATCCGCGCCGCCGCGGCTGGACCGCCCCGCCGCCCCGCGTCACGGTCGCCCCGGCCGCCTCCCACCACGCCACGGTCATCGAGGTCCGCGCCCAGGACGCCCCGGGCCTGCTCCACCGCATCGGCATGGCCCTGGAGAAGGCGGGCGTCCGGGTCCGGAGCATGCACGTGTCGACGCTGGGCGCGAACGCCGTGGACGCGTTCTACGTCACGACGGGCACGGGCGCGCCGCTGCCGGGGGAGGACGCGGGATCGCTGGCGGGGGTGCTGGAGGAGACCCTGCGGGCGTGACCCGTCGACCGGGCGTTCGCCGGTCGGGCGTTCGCCCGCCGGGTTCCGCTCGCCGGACCTCGCAGGCGGGGACGATTTGCTTGCGGGGCCGGATACCCTGGAAGACGCTCAGACCGCCCCCGACACCGAGGACCGAAGCCGCCGTGTTCGATACTCTCTCCGACCGCCTCAGCGCGACTTTCAAAAACCTCCGCGGGAAGGGCCGGCTGAGCGAAGCGGACATCGACGCCACGGCCCGGGAAATCCGCATCGCTCTTCTCGAAGCCGACGTGGCCCTCCCCGTCGTCCGCACGTTCATCAAGAACGTCAAGGAGCGCGCGCTGGGCGCCGAGGTCTCCAAGGCGCTGAACCCCGCCCAGCAGGTCCTCAAGATCGTCAACGAGGAACTGATCACCATCCTCGGCGGCGAGACCCGGCGTCTGCGCTTCGCCAAGCAGCCGCCCACCGTGATCATGCTCGCCGGTCTCCAGGGTGCCGGTAAGACCACCCTCGCGGGCAAGCTCGGCCGGTGGCTGAAGGAGCAGGGGCACTCGCCGCTGCTGGTCGCCGCCGACCTCCAGCGTCCGAACGCCGTCAACCAGCTGAGCGTCGTCGCCGAGCGCGCCGGCGTCGCGGTGTACGCGCCGGAGCCGGGCAACGGCGTCGGCGACCCGGTGAAGGTCGCCAAGGACTCCATCGACTTCGCGAGGTCCAAGGTCCACGACATCGTGATCGTGGACACCGCCGGCCGCCTCGGTATCGACGCCGAGATGATGCAGCAGGCCGCGGACATCCGCGACGCCGTCTCCCCGGACGAGATCCTGTTCGTCGTCGACGCGATGATCGGTCAGGACGCCGTCAACACCGCCGAGGCCTTCCGCGACGGCGTCGGCTTCGACGGCGTGGTCCTGTCCAAGCTCGACGGTGACGCCCGCGGTGGTGCGGCCCTGTCCATCCGGCAGGTCACCGGCAAGCCGATCATGTTCGCGTCGAACGGCGAGAAGCTGGACGACTTCGACGCGTTCCACCCGGACCGGATGGCCTCCCGCATCCTCGACATGGGTGACCTGCTCACCCTGATCGAGCAGGCGGAGAAGACGTTCAGCCAGGAAGAGGCCCAGAAGATGGCCTCCAAGCTGGCGTCGAAGAAGGGCCAGGACTTCACCCTGGACGACTTCCTGTCCCAGATGGAGCAGGTCAGGAAGATGGGCAGCATCTCGAAGCTGCTCGGGATGCTGCCCGGCATGGGCCAGATCAAGGACCAGATCAACAACATCGACGAGCGCGACGTGGACCGCACCGCCGCGATCATCAAGTCGATGACCCCGGCCGAGCGCCAGGACCCCACGATCATCAACGGCTCCCGCCGCGCCCGTATCGCCAAGGGTTCCGGTGTCGAGGTCAGCGCGGTGAAGAACCTGGTCGAGCGGTTCTTCGAGGCCCGCAAGATGATGTCCCGCATGGCCCAGGGCGGTATGCCGGGCATGCCGGGGCTCCCGGGCATGGGCGGCGGCCCCGGCCGGCAGAAGAAGCAGCAGAAGAAGGCCAAGGGCAAGCAGCGCTCCGGCAACCCGATGAAGCGCAAGCAGCAGGAGCTGGAGGAGGCCGCCCGCCGGGCCGCCGCCGCGACGGAGGGCGGCAACGCCTTCGGCCTGCCGGGCCAGCAGGGCGGCCAGGACTTCGAGCTGCCCGACGAGTTCAAGAAGTTCATGGGCTGAGTCCCGCGCGTACGACGTCAGGGGCGCCCTCCTTCCGCGGGGGGCGCCCCTTGCGCGTGCCGAGGCCCGCCGGGTGTCGTAACGTCCAGATATGAGCGATGCGGCGCCGCCCCGCAAGACCCCTGATCAGCCGTGGCGCGCCGAGGGCACACCGGATGAGCTCCCTCGGCGGTCCGGCCGGCTCCGGGGCGGCAAGTGGTGGGCCCTGCTCGCCACCGCGGTCGTCGTCTTCGTGCTGGCCTACCTCGGGCTGCACTACCTCGGCCAGGGCAACGAGCCGACGATCTCGTACACGGAGTTCAGCCGGCAGGTCGGCGCGGGCAACGTCACCAAGATCTACTCCAAGGGCGACGCGATCCAGGGCGAGCTGAGGAACGCCCGCGCCAACCCCGAGGGCGGCGGTGACTACACCAAGTTCAAGACACAGCGGCCGGCCTTCGCCGACGACCGGCTGTGGCAGAGCCTGAGCAGCCACGGGGTCACGGTGACCGCGCGGCCGGTGGTGCAGGAACGCAGCTTCGTGGCCAACGCGCTGATCTCGCTGATCCCGATCGTGGTCCTGGTCGTGGTGTGGGTCCTCGTCTCCCGGCGGCTCGGCGGGTCGCTGCCCGGCGCGGGCGGACTGTTCGGGCGCCGGGCGCCGCCCAAGCCGGTCGGGCTGCGGCCGGGCACGGGGCGCACGACCTTCGCGGACGTGGCCGGCATCGACGAGGTCAAGGGCGAACTGGACGACGTCGTCGACTTCCTGGAGCACCCGGACGTCTACCGCAGGATGGGCGCGAAGCTGCCCCGCGGGGTGCTCCTGTCCGGACCGCCCGGCACCGGCAAGACCCTGCTCGCCCGGGCGGTCGCGGGGGAGGCCGGTGTGCCGTTCTTCTCGGCCTCGGCGTCCGAGTTCATCGAGATGATCGTGGGCGTCGGCGCGTCGCGCGTCCGCGAGCTGTTCGCCGAGGCCCGCAAGGTGGCGCCGTCGATCGTCTTCATCGACGAGATCGACACCATCGGACGCGCGCGCGGCGGCAGCTCCTCGATGAGCGGCCACGACGAGCGCGAGCAGACGCTGAACCAGATCCTCACGGAGATGGACGGCTTCTCCGGTTCGGAGGGCGTGATCGTCATCGCGGCGACCAACCGCGCGGACATCCTGGACCCGGCGCTGACCCGTCCCGGCCGCTTCGACCGGGTGGTCACCGTGTCCCCGCCGGACCGCGGCGGCCGCGAGGCGATCCTGCGCATCCACACCCGGCAGATCCCGCTCGCGCCCGACGTGGACCTGACCCAGGTGGCCCGTGTGACCCCCGGTATGACCGGCGCGGATCTGGCCAATCTCGCCAACGAGGCCGCCCTGCTCGCGGTCAAACGCAAACAGGAGCAGGTGACCGGCGCCCACCTGTCCGAGGCGCTGGAGAAGGTGCAGCTGGGCGCCGAACGCACCCTGATCATGGCGGAGGACGACCGCCGCCGTACCGCGTACCACGAGAGCGGCCACGCCCTGCTCGGCATGCTGCAGCCCGGCGCCGACCCCGTCCGCAAGATCACCATCGTGCCGCGCGGCCGGGCGCTCGGCGTGACCATGTCCACGCCCGAGGTGGAGCGGTACGCGCACTCCGAGGAGTACCTGCGCGGGCGCATCATCGGCGCGCTGGGCGGCATGGCGGCGGAGGAGGTCGT
This sequence comes from Streptomyces sp. NPDC046881, assembly GCF_040645015.1. Classification (NCBI taxonomy): domain Bacteria; kingdom Bacillati; phylum Actinomycetota; class Actinomycetes; order Kitasatosporales; family Streptomycetaceae; genus Streptomyces; species Streptomyces sp. NPDC046881. The sequence goes on from NZ_JBEYXJ010000002.1 coordinate 170,901, forward strand.
CTACGGGGTCGTTACGACGGGTGCGGAGAACGACCTCGAACAGGTCACCAACATCGCGCGCGGGATGGTGGGCCGCTGGGGCATGAGCGAGCGCGTCGGCCGGCTGTCCGCCCTGCCCAGCGACGCCCAGCAGGCCTACGGGCTGTCCGCCGCCCCACAGACCCTGGACGTCATCGACTCCGAGATGCGGCGCATCGTGGACGAGTGCTACGAGGAGGCGTGCCGCAAGCTCCGCGACCACCGGGGCCGGCTGGACGCGCTGGCGCAGGCGCTCCTGGAGACGGAGACGCTGGAGGAGGCCGACGCCTACCGGATCGCCGGGATCACGCGCCTGACCAAGGACGGCGAGGAGTGAACCCTGTCTAGGGCAGGCGGGCGATCAGGTAGCGGAAGACGTTCGGCATCCACACGGTGCCGTCCGGGCGCCGGTACGGGTGCAGGGCCTCCGTCAGCTCCTTGTCGACCTGCTTGGCGTCGGCCGCGGCGATCGCGGCGTCGAACAGGCCGGTGGACAGCAGCCCGCGGACCGCGCTGTCGAGGTCGGCGTACCCGAACGGGCAGGCGACCCGCCCCGAGCCGTCCGGCTTCAGCCCGGCCTGTCCGGCGACCTCCTCCAGGTCGTCGCGCCGGGTGGCCCGCCGGCTGCGCGTGCCGCCCACCGGATCGGCCAGTTTCGTGGCTACGCGTAACACCGAGGAGGTGGCGCAGCGCTCCGGCGGCCCCCAGCCGGCCAGCACGACGGCGGCCCCGCGGCCGGCCAGCGGCAGTGCGCCGGCGAGCAGGCCGGCGAGCCCCTCGGAGTCGCCCGCGAGACCGCCGATCGGCTCGAAGGCGGTCACGAGCGTGTATCCGGCCGGGTCCGCGCCGGCCGCGTCCGCGGGCGGGCCGTCGACGAGTGCCGCCGCCGTACGCGCGCGCGTGCCGGCGTTGCCGCCGGGTGGCGGGTCCGGCAGCAGGCGCTCGCGTGCCAGGGCGAGCCGTTCGGGGGAGGCCGCGTCGACACCGGTGACCGCGGCGCCCCTGGAGGCCGCCATCAGCAGGGCGAGCCCGGAGCCGCAGCGCAGGCCCAGCAGCCGGGTGGCGGGGCCCACGTCGAGTCGGTCGTACACGGCTTCGTAGAGCGGTACGAGCATCCGCTCCTGGATCTCCGACCAGTCACGCGCGCGTGCGCTCCGGTCCACGCGGGGTGCGGAGTCCGCGTGAGACTGGTGCTGCCGCACGAGCGTAGGTGTCATAGGTATGCGCCCCAATCCGCCGACAGTTCGCCGCTGCGCCCGGTTGCGTGGCCCCCGTGCCGTGCGCGCGCACTTCCCACGTATGCCAGGTAACTCCCGGCTCGCGGTGCCGTCCAGGGGTCGTGGGCCCCGGCTTGGGCTGCGGACGCGGGTGTGGCGAGATTTCACATCCCGGCAACCTGGACGGCCCCGCGGTGTCCGGTTCGCGGGAGGGCCGGGGAGAGGCCGGGGACAGGCCGGTGACCGGGGGTGCGGGGACAGCGAGTAACGTCACGGGCGCCCGGGACGCTGTCCGGAGTGGGGGCCGGTACGGGAAGCGGCCGAAACACCTCTTGCGCTGCGGCCGGCCGTCGTCGCACCGGGGCTCCCGGGCGGTGCGTAGCGCGGACTACGCACCAGCTTGGTACGAGCTGTGACGCTTCTCCGCAGATCAGCGCACCCGCCCTCGTCACGACGCATCAGCGGCAACTGACGGGTACGTGCAAATTATTTGGGATGCCCCGGAATAGGAACACAGCGGCACCCCCGCTCGTTGTCATTACGTGAGCACGACACAGACACCACCTGTTCTCGCCGCAGAGCTGGCGCAGGCGTGGGCCGACATTCAGCGGTACCACCCCGAGCTGCCGGACCTTGCCGCGCCAGAATCCCTGATCGGGGAGTCGTCGTCCGCGTGCGGTCACGAACTCTCCTTCGAGCGGCTCCTCCACGAGGCAGTCCACGGCATCGCCGCCGCCCGCGGTATCCGTGACACCTCCCGGGCGGGCCGCTACCACAACCGTCGTTTCCTCGCGATCGCCGAGGAGCTGGGCCTGGACCACCCCGAGGAGCCGCACCCGAGCAGCGGTTTCTCGCTGGTCACGCTCAACGCCGAGGCGAAGCGGCGCTACCGCCCGACCATCGAGCGGCTGCAGCGCGCGCTGAAGGCCCACACCGCGGCCACCTCGGCCGACACCACCCGCACCTTCCGCGGCCCGGCCGCCCGGCACGGCTCCTCCGGCGGCGGCGTCCGGGTCAAGGCGGTGTGCGACTGCGGGCGCAACGTCCGGGTGGTGCCCTCGGTCCTGGCCCAGGCCCCCATCGTCTGCGGCGGCTGCGGCAAGCCGTTCCGGATCCCGGAGGTCGTGGGAGCGGCATAGGCGCACGGCTGCTCGTGGCAGCCGTGAGCCGCGGCCGGTCCCCGCACCGGGCGGCGCACCCGACGTGACCTCACCTCCGCGCCGGGTGCCGCTCCGGCGTGCCCGGGTTCGGCTCAGCCACCCTCGGCCCGGAGCGGCCCGCGGGGTGTGGCAGAATGGCTAGCTGTACTCGACAGCCGCACAGGACCCCTCTCTCCTCCGGCTGACGCGTCCATCGGGCACTCGGGTACCGCAACCCCACGCGGCGTCTCGCCGTGCCCAACCACGTCAAATCCAGGAGAATCCACTCCCGTGGCAGTCAAGATCAAGCTGAAGCGTCTGGGCAAGATCCGTTCGCCTCACTACCGCATCGTCGTCGCCGACTCCCGTACCCGCCGTGACGGCCGGGCCATCGAGGAGATCGGCAAGTACCACCCGACCTACAACCCGTCGGTCATCGAGGTGGACGCCGAGCGTGTGGCGTACTGGCTCGGCGTCGGCGCCCAGCCGACCGAGCCCGTGCTCGCCATCCTGAAGAAGACCGGCGACTGGCAGAAGTTCAAGGGCGAGCCGGCTCCCGCGCCGCTGCTCGTCGCCGAGCCCAAGCCGGCCCGTCCGTCGTTCGAGGCCTTCACCGGTGAGGACGAGGGCAAGGGTGAGGCCATCACCCAGAAGAAGAAGGCTGAGAAGAAGGACGAGGCGGCTGCCGAGTCCCAGTCGACCGAGGCCTGAGCAGCATGCTCGAAGAGGCGCTTGAGCACCTCGTGAAGGGCATCGTCGACAACCCTGACGATGTGCAGGTCGCCTCGCGCAACCTGCGCCGCGGGCGCGTGCTCGAGGTCCGGGTGCATCCGGACGACCTCGGCAAGGTGATCGGCCGCAACGGCCGCACCGCGCGCGCCCTGCGCACCGTCGTGGGCGCCATCGGCGGTCGCGGTGTCCGCGTCGACCTGGTCGACGTGGACCACGTCCGCTGACGCTTCATCGCAACCGGCTCGGGCCGGGGAGGGCCACTGGCCGTCCCCGGCCCGCAGTCGTATGAGCAGGACGCGAGCAGCAGATGACAGGAGAATTGGACACGTGCAGCTGGTAGTCGCACGGATCGGCCGTGCCCATGGCATCAAGGGCGAGGTCACCGTCGAGGTACGCACCGACGAGCCGGAGCTCCGGCTCGCGCCCGGCGCCGTACTCGCCACGGACCCCGCCTCCGCGGGACCGCTGACCATCGAGACGGGACGCGTCCACAGCGGTCGCCTCCTGCTGCGCTTCGAGGGCGTCACCGACCGCAACGCCGCCGAGGCGCTGCGCAACACCCTGCTGATCGCCGAGGTGGACCCGGAGGAGCTGCCGGAGGGCGAGGACGAGTTCTACGACCACCAGCTGATCGACCTCGACGTGGTCACCGAGGACGGCACGGAGGTCGGCCGGATCACCGAGATCTCGCACCTGCCCACGCAGGACCTGTTCATCGTGGAGCGCCCGGACGGCAGCGAGGTGATGATCCCCTTCGTGGAGGAGATCGTCACCGACATCGACCTCGAGGAGCAGAAGGCGGTCATCGCCCCGCCGCCGGGCCTGATCGACGACCGCGCGGAGATCGCCTCGCCGAGGGACGACAGCGCATGAGGCTCGACGTCGTCACGATCTTCCCCGAGTACCTGGAGCCCCTGAACGTCTCCCTCGTCGGCAAAGCACGCGCGCGCGGGCAACTGAACGTCCATGTGCACGACCTGCGGGACTGGACGTACGACCGGCACAACACGGTCGACGACACGCCCTACGGCGGTGGCCCCGGCATGGTCATGAAGACCGACCCCTGGGGCGACGCCCTGGACACGGTCCTCGCCGACGGCTACGAGACCGGCGCCCAGGCCCCCGCGCTCATCGTCCCGACCCCGAGCGGCCGCCCCTTCACCCAGGAACTGGCCGTCGAACTGTCCGAGCGGCCCTGGCTGATCTTCACCCCGGCCCGCTACGAGGGCATCGACCGGCGCGTGACGGACGAGTACGCGACCCGGATGCCGGTCTACGAGGTCTCCATCGGCGACTACGTCCTCGCCGGCGGCGAGGCGGCCGTGCTCGTCGTCACCGAGGCCGTCGCCCGGCTGCTGCCGGGGGTCCTCGGCAACGCGGAGTCCCACCGCGACGACTCCTTCGCGCCCGGCGCCATGGCCAACCTCCTCGAAGGCCCCGTCTACACCAAGCCGCCCGTCTGGCGCGGCCGGGACATCCCCGAGGTGCTGCTGAGCGGCCACCACGGCAGGATCGCCCGCTGGCGCCGCGACGAGGCCCTGAAGCGTACGACCCGCAACCGCCCCGACCTGATCGAGCGCTGCGACCCCAAGGCCTTCGACAAGAAGGACCGCGAGATGCTCTCCATCCTGGGCTGGGAACCGGACCCGGACGGGGAGCCGTACGGGCGATTTTGGCGGCGGGCCGAGGGCGTGGAAGAATAGACCGCTGTTGTGCGCCCGTCCGGCGTGCGCCCCTGCCACAGGGGGACACGACGCCCGCCCCGACCCGCACGGCAGACCTCTTGGAACCCCTAGTTTCCGTTGATGACCTGTGGCATCAGCGAGGAAAGCAGACGAAATGTCTCACCTGCTCGACTCCGTCGACTCCGCGTCGCTGCGCAGCGACATCCCGGCCTTCCGTCCGGGTGACACCGTCAACGTCCACGTCCGCGTCATCGAGGGCAACCGCTCCCGTGTGCAGCAGTTCAAGGGCGTTGTGATCCGCCGCCAGGGCTCCGGTGTCCGCGAGACCTTCACGGTCCGCAAGGTCTCGTTCTCCGTCGGCGTCGAGCGCACCTTCCCGGTGCACACCCCGATCGTCGAGAAGATCGAGCTGGTCACCCGTGGTGACGTGCGCCGCGCCAAGCTGTACTACCTCCGTGACCTGCGCGGCAAGGCCGCGAAGATCAAGGAGAAGCGCGAGAGCTGAGCGCTTTCCCGGGGTCACAGCGGGGCCGGATAGCATCTGGCTCCGATGGACACCGAAGCACAGCAGACGGAACGCGACCGCTCCTCCCCTCCCGGTACTCCGGGGGCGGAGGGCCGGTCGCGTTTCGCGTTGGTGTCGCGGGCCGCCGACTGGCTCCCGGGCGGCCGGATCACCCTCACCGTCCTCGTCGGCCTGGCGTTCCTGCTGCTCCTCAACGCCTTCGTGGCGCAGCCGTTCGAGATTCCGAGCGGATCCATGGAGCGGGGTTTGAGGATCGGGGACCGCGTACTCGTAAACAAGGTCGCGTACCGTTTCGGTGCCCAGCCGCGTCGCGGGGACGTGATTGTGTTCGACGGCACCGGGTATTTCGGGGACGCCGACTACATCAAGCGCGTGGTCGGTGTGGGGGGAGACCATGTGGTGTGCTGCGACAAGAACGGGAGGATCGAGGTGAACGGCCGGCCGGTCGACGAGACGGCGTTCCTCTATCCCGGGGACAGCGCCTCCGGCGTGCCCTTCGACGTCGTCGTGCCCTCGGGCCGCCTGTTCGTGCTCGGCGACCACCGCAGCGATTCCAGCGACTCCCGCGACCACCTCGGCTCGCCCGGCGGCGGCATGATCCCCGTCGGTGACGTCATCGGCCGCGCCGACTGGATCGTGTGGCCGTACGCCCACTGGACGCGCCTGACCCGGCCGTCCGCCTACGCGCGCGTGCCCGCCGCCCCCGCGGGGGACGCCCATGGGTAACCGCGGCAAACCACGCGGCGTGCCCGTCACGCCCGCCGACAACCTGCTGCCCACCGGGTCGCGCCGCATCTCCGCGCCCGGCGGTGGCCGCACGCGCGCGGAGCGCCGCAAACTGCAGCGCAAGGTCAAGCGCAAGCGCAGACGGTCGGCGGTCCGGGAGATCCCCCTGCTGGTCGGGGTCGCCGTCCTCATCGCGCTCGTCCTGAAGACGTTCCTCGTCCAGGCGTTCGTGATCCCGTCCGGGTCCATGGAACAGACCATCCGGATCGGCGACCGGGTGCTGGTCGACAAGTTCACCCCGTGGTTCGGCTCCAAGCCGCAGCGCGGGGACGTCGTCGTCTTCCACGACCCGGGCGGCTGGCTGCAGGACGAGCAGACCACCAAGAAGAAGGACCCCGTCGTCGTCAAGCAGCTCAAAGAGGGCCTCACCTTCATCGGGCTGCTGCCGTCCGACAACGAGAAGGACCTGATCAAACGGGTCATCGGAGTCGGCGGCGACCACGTCAAATGCTGTGACGCGCAAGGCCGCGTCACCGTCAACGGCGTACCGCTCACCGAGGGCGCCTACCTGTACCCGGGGGACGTGCCGTCCACCACGTCCTTCGACATCACCGTTCCCAAGGGCCGGCTGTGGGTGATGGGCGACCACCGGGGCAACTCCGCGGACTCCCGCTCCCACCAGGACACGCCCTACGGCGGCACGGTCTCCGAGGACTCGGTGGTCGGCCGGGCCATGGTCATCGGCTGGCCCGTCGGGCACTGGACGCGCCTGGAGGAACCTAAAACCTTTGCAAGCGTCACCGACTCGGTGTCGGGAACGACCGCTGCTCCCCGGCCGTCGCATAGGGTTGCCTACGAGAATCCGAACGGAATGACCCAGCTCCCGACCCCTGCGGAACTCCCGCTCGTTATGGGAGTGGTGGGCCTGCACCGCGTGCGGGGCAGGCGGCGGCACAGAGTGAGGAGTTGGCGTGGGGGATGTGGCGGTTGGCGCACGGTCGGGACACGACGGCGAGGAGCACCGCGGGCACCCCGTGGAGCCGGACGTTCCCGTACCGGGCAGCGCCATGACCTCCGGGAATGAGCCGTCCGCGGGCGACGACGGCACGCCGGACGACGAGCGGCCCCGCACCGCGGACGCGGACGACGCGGCACGCCGGCCCAGGAAGCCGCGCTCCTTCTGGAAGGAGCTGCCGATCCTGATCGGCATCGCGCTGGTCCTGGCGCTGCTGATCAAGACGTTCCTGGTGCAGGCGTTCTCGATCCCGTCCGACTCGATGCAGAACACCCTCCAGCAGGGTGACCGGGTCCTGGTCGACAAGCTCACCCCGTGGTTCGGCTCCAAGCCCGAGCGCGGCGAGGTCGTCGTCTTCCACGACCCGGACAACTGGCTGGCGGGCGAGCCGACGCCGACCCCGAACGCGGTGCAGAAGGTCCTCAGCTGGATCGGCCTGATGCCGTCGGCGGAGGAGAAGGACCTGATCAAGCGGGTGATCGGAGTCGGCGGCGACACGATCGAGTGCAAGGGCAGCGGCCCGCTGAAGGTCAACGGCAAGGCGCTCAACGAGCCGTTCGTCTACCCGGGCAACACGCCGTGCAGCGTGGACGACCAGGGCGGCCAGTTCAAGGTGAAGGTCCCCAAGGGCTACATCTGGGTGATGGGCGACCACCGCCAGAACTCCCGTGACTCCCGGTACAACCAGTCCGACAGGAACCACGGCATGGTCCCCGTCGACAAGGTCGTCGGCCGCGCCATCGTCAAGGCCTGGCCGATCAACCGCTGGGGCACCCTGCCGGTCCCGGACACCTTCGACCAGCCCGGCCTCGACCCGCAGTCCTCCGCGGCCGCGTCCCTGACGGCGGCCCCGCAGGGCGTCGCCGTCGCGGCGGTCCTCCCGGTGGCGCTGTGGCGGCGCCGGCGCACGGACCGGCCGGAGGCCGCGAACCGCTGACCTCCTTCGGGCCGCGGAAAGAGGGGCTGCCCCTGGTCGGTACCGCCGGGTAGGGTGCGGGTCCATGGGTGGCGAGAGCATGACGCGTACGGCCCCGCAAGGCGGCGGCACCGGCACGGCACCGGCGGGCGGCCGGCTCGGACAGCGGCTGTCCGGACTGGCGGTGGCGCTGGGTCTGGTGCTGTTCCTCGGCGGTTTCGCGTGGGGAGCGCTGGTCTACCGGCCGTACACCGTGCCCACCAGCTCCATGACCCCCACCATCGACGCCGGTGACCGGGTGCTCGCCCAGCGCGTCGACGGCGACGAGGTGCGACGCGGTGACGTGGTCGTCTTCGAGGACAAGACCTGGGTCACCGACGCCAAGGTGGTCAAGCGGGTGGTCGCCGTCGGCGGTGACACCGTCTCCTGCTGCACCGACGGCAAGCTGACCGTCAACGGCAAGCAGATCGACGAGCCGTACCTGCCCGAGGGCAGCCTGGCCGAGATCAAGAACTTCGGCACGGTGACCGTGCCCGAGGGCCGGCTGTTCCTGCTCGGTGACGAACGCCAGGGCTCCCTGGACTCCACCGCCCACCTCACCGACGCGGCCAAGGGCACCGTCGCCCGCACCGCCGTGTCCGCCCGCGTGGACGCCGTCGTCTGGCCCTGGAAGGGCACGCTCAAGCGCCCCAGCGGCTTCGAGACGCTCGGCGCCCTCTCCCAGCCCGGTCCGCTGCGCACGATCGAGCTGCTGGTCGCGGCCGGCGCGGTCCTGGTCCTCGGCGGCGGCGCGTACGGCCCGATCGCCGGGCGCCTGCACCGCTCCCGCGCCCGCACCGCCCGCCCGGAGGCGGCCGGTGCCCGCTGACGCCACGCGGCCGGCGGAGGAGGCGTACGACGCCGGGGGCGGGCTGCGCAAGGTGGCCCGGGTGGTGCTCCTCGACCCCGAGGACCGCATCCTGCTCCTGCACGGCCACGAGCCGGGCGATCCGGCCGACGACTGGTGGTTCACGCCCGGCGGCGGCCTGGAGGGCGCCGAGACGCGCGAGGAGGCCGCGCTGCGGGAACTCGCCGAGGAGACCGGCATCACCGACGTCGCGCTGGGCCCCGTGCTCTGGCGGCGGCGGTGCTCGTTCCCGTTCGCGGGCCGCCGCTGGGACCAGGACGAGTGGTACTACCTGGCCCGTACGACCCAGACGGCGACCGCGGCGACGGGGCTGACGGAGCTGGAGCGGCGCAGCGTCGCCGGAGCGCGCTGGTGGACGTGTCAGGAACTGACCCGGGCACATGAGACGGTGTATCCGACCAGACTCGCCGAGCTGCTGCGCACGCTGCTCGTCGAAGGTCCCCCGGCCACGCCCGTGACCCTCGACACGGAAATCGTCTGAGGGTCACCGGGACTGGCGCACAATGGGGGGATCGCACGGCTGAAGGGGAACATGCCATGAGCGCCGAGGACCTCGAAAAGTACGAGACCGAGATGGAGCTGAAGCTCTACCGGGAGTACCGAGATGTCGTCGGTCTGTTCAAATACGTGATCGAGACCGAGCGACGGTTCTACCTCACCAACGACTACGAGATGCAGGTGCACTCGGTTCAGGGAGAGGTGTTCTTCGAGGTCACCATGGCCGATGCCTGGGTCTGGGACATGTACCGGCCGGCTCGCTTCGTCAAGCAGGTACGGGTGCTCACATTCAAGGACGTGAACATCGAGGAGCTGAACAAGAGCGACCTGGAGCTGCCGGGCGGGTGATGTCCGCCCTTCCGGGTGAGGGAGTTTTCCACAACCGCCGAATAGTCCACCAAGATCAACATCTGGGGACGGGATGCGTGACGGTTGGCGCCTGAGGAGGTGCCGACATGAACGCACGAGAGGCAATCGGCAGGTACGGCGAGGACCTGGCCGCCCGGCGGCTCGCCGAGGCCGGCATGACGATCCTGGAGCGCAACTGGCGCTGCGGACGGTCCGGCGAGATCGACATCGTGGCGCGGGACGGGGACGCGCTCGTCGTCTGCGAGGTGAAGACCCGCACGGCCGGGTATTACGAACACCCGATGGCCGCGGTGACCCCCGAGAAGGCGGCCCGGCTCCGCGAACTGGCCGCGCACTGGATCCAGGCCCACGGAGGAGCCCCGCCGGGCGGCGTCCGCATCGACCTCGTCGGCGTCCTCCTGCCCCGCCGCGGCGCCCCGTCCGTCGAGCACGCGCGGGGGGTGGCCTGAATGGCCTTCGCCCGTACGTGCTCCGTGGCCCTGGTCGGCGTCGAGGGAGTGGTCGTCGAGGTCCAGGCCGACCTCGAACCCGGCGTCGCCGCCTTCACCCTGGTGGGCCTCCCGGACAAGAGCCTGACCGAGAGCCGCGACCGGGTGCGGGCGGCGGTGGTGAACTCGGGCGGCGAGTGGCCGCAGAAGAAGCTCACCGTCGGACTCAGCCCGGCCTCGGTCCCCAAGGCCGGCTCGGGGTTCGACCTCGCCGTCGCCTGCGCGGTGCTCGGTGCCGCCGAGCGGATCGACCCCCGGGTCCTCGCCGACATCGTCATGATCGGAGAGCTGGGCCTGGACGGCCGGGTGCGCCCGGTCCGGGGCATCCTGCCGGCCGTCCTCGCGGCGGCCGACGCGGGATACGAGCAGGTGGTCGTGCCCGAGTGCGCCGCCGCCGAGGCCGCGCTGGTCCCCGGCGTGTCCGTGCTGGGTGTGCGCAGCCTCCGGCAGCTCATCGCGGTGCTGACCGAGGAGCCCGTCCCCGACGAGGCACCGGACGAGCAGGGACGTCCCGACCCGCTCCTGGCCGGGCTGCGGGTACCGGGCGCGGGCGCCGCCACCGGCATGCACAGCCTCGGCGCCGCACAGCACGACCACGATCACGACCTGGCGGACGTCGTGGGGCAGACGTCCGCCCGTACGGCCCTAGAGGTGGCCGCGGCCGGCGGACACCACCTGTTCCTGGAGGGACCGCCCGGCGCGGGCAAGACCATGCTCGCCGAACGCCTGCCCGCCGTCCTTCCCCGGCTCACCCGGGAAGACTCGCTGGAAGTCACGGCAGTGCACTCGGTCGCCGGACTGCTGCCCCCGGGCAAACCGCTCATCGACGTCGCGCCCTACTGCGCCCCGCACCACTCGGCCACGATGCAGTCACTCGTCGGCGGCGGCCCGGGCATCGCCCGGCCCGGGGCGGTGTCCCTCGCCCACCGCGGTGTGCTGTTCCTGGACGAGGCGCCCGAGTTCCACAGCCAGACCCTGGACGCGCTGCGCCAGCCACTGGAGTCGGGGCACGTCGTCATCGCGCGCAGCGCCGGCGTGGTCCGGTTCCCGGCCCGGTTCCTGATGGTCCTGGCCGCCAACCCCTGCCCCTGCGGCCGGTTCTCCCTGCGCGACTCCCTGTGCGAGTGTCCGCCGTCGGCGATCCGCCGGTACCAGTCCCGGCTGTCCGGACCGCTGCTGGACCGGGTGGACCTGCGCGTCGAGGTCGACCCGGTCACCCGGGCCCAGCTGACCGAGCCCGGCGCCCGCGGAGAGTCCACGGCGACCGTGGCCGACCGGATCCGGCAGGCACGGGAGCGGGCGGCGGCCCGTCTCGCCGGCACCCCGTGGCGCACCAACAGCGAGGTGCCGGGCCGGGAACTGCGCAGCCGCTACCACGCCGTCACCGGGGCGATGGACGAGGCCGAACGCAGCCTGGAACGGGGCGTGCTCACCGCCCGCGGCATCGACCGCGTCCTGCGCGTCGCCTGGACGGTCGCCGACCTCGTCGGACACGACCGCCCGGACGCGACCGACGTCGCCCTGGCCCTGCAACTGCGCACCGGTGTCCCCCGAGGGGTGCCGATGGCCATCGGAGCCCTGACGTGACGGGTGAGAAGGACGCCGGTGCCGAGCGGCTCGGGCGGGTGTTTCTCGGGCGGGTGGTCGAGCCGGGGGACGAGGTCGGCGGGCGGTGGGTGCGGGAGTTCGGGGTGGGGGAGGTGGTGCGGCGGCTGCGCTGCGGTGGCGACGCGTTGCCGGGGGTGGGCGGGACCCGGTGGGCCGGGCTCGTCGCGCGGGCCCGGCGGGCCGAGCCGGAGCGGGATCTGGAGGTGGCCCGGGCCGCCGGGGCGCGGTTCGTGTGCCCGGGGGACCCGGAGTGGCCCGCGCAGCTCGACGACCTGGGGGACGGGCGGCCCCTCGGACTGTGGGTACGCGGCCGGCCGCACCTGCGGATGTGGGCGCTGCGCTCCGTGGCCGTCGTGGGCGCCCGCGCCTGCACCGAGTACGGCGCCCACGCGGCGGCCGCCCTCGCCTCCGGCCTCGCCGAACGCGGCTGGGTCGTGGTGTCGGGCGGCGCCTACGGGATCGACGGAGCCGCCCACCGGGGCGCCCTCGCCGCCCGCGGCGCCACCGTCGCCGTCCTGGCCTGCGGCGTCGACCAGCCCTACCCCCGCGGCCACGCCGCCCTGATCGGCCGGATCGCGGACCAGGGGCTGGTGGTGGGCGAGCTGCCGCCGGGCGACCACCCGACCCCCAGCCGGTTCATCCTCCGCAACCGGGTCATCGCCGCGCTGACCAGGGGCACCGTCGTCGTGGAGGCGGCCTGCCGCAGCGGCTCGCTGTCCACCGCGCGGGCCGCCCAGCGCCTGGGCCGGTACACCATGGGCGTCCCCGGCCCGGTCACCAGCGCCCTCTCCGGCGGCGTGCACGAACTGCTGCGCGGTGAGGCCACCCTGGTCACCGACGCCACGGAGGTCGTCGAACTCGTGGGCGAAATGGGTGATCTGGCGCCGCCCCGGCGCGGCCCCGTTCTCCCGCGCGACCTGCTGGAACCGGCCGCGCGGACCGTCCTCGCCGCCCTGCCCGGCAACCGCGCCGCACCCGCCGACGAGATCGCGCTGGACGCGCGCACCACACGTGACGAGGCGATCGCGAGACTGTACGAACTCCGAGCACTTGGTTACGTCGAACGACACGGCGACGGCTGGAAGTTGACACGCCAGGCGATGACCTCGGTCCGGGGTGGCCGGCCGCCGTGCTGACCCACCGTGTTCGGCCGTCCGGGGGAACCCCCGACGCCCTTGGCTTTTCCCGGAGTTGGTGCCCGCGGCCGGTCACGCAGAGCGAACCGTGGCCCGCGGTCACCCTCCCGACGCGCGCGCCCCGCGCACGGGTGGTGCCGCACTGTTCGCGCACCGCGACTCCCCAGTCACGCTACGCTCACGAAGGCGACGGCGCAGATCGCGCCAACCCGGCATCAGACAGTCACCTCACCCAAGCAGCCCACCCTCACCCACCCCGCAGCACTTCACGGCACTTCACGGCAGAACGGCACAAGGCGACGAATGCCCCAGCACACCTCCGGGTCCGACCGGGCGGCGATCCCCCCAGCCGCCCGCGACGGTGGCAGCGTGCGACCGCCCGCACCCTCGACGCTCGACGAGCTGTGGCGGTCGTACAAGGCGACGGGGGACGACCGGCTGCGGGAGCAGCTGATCCTGCACTACTCGCCGCTGGTCAAGTACGTGGCGGGCCGGGTGAGCGTCGGGCTGCCGCCCAACGTGGAGCAGGCCGACTTCGTCTCCTCCGGAGTGTTCGGGCTGATCGACGCGATCGAGAAGTTCGACATCGACCGGGAGATCAAGTTCGAGACGTACGCGATCACCCGGATCCGCGGCGCGATGATCGACGAGCTGCGGGCGCTGGACTGGATCCCGCGCTCGGTCCGGCAGAAGGCGCGGAACGTCGAGCGGGCCTACGCCACCCTGGAGGCGCGGCTGCGGCGGACGCCGACCGAGGGCGAGGTCGCCGGCGAGCTGGGCATGGAGGTCGACGAACTGCACGCCGTGTTCAGCCAGTTGTCGCTGGCCAACGTGGTCGCCCTGGAGGAGCTGCTGCACGTCGGCGGCGAGGGCGGGGACCGGCTGAGCCTGATGGACACGCTGGAGGACACCGCCGCCGACAACCCGGTGGAGGTGGCCGAGGACCGGGAGCTGCGGCGGTTCCTGGCGCGGGCGATCAACACGCTGCCCGAGCGGGAGAAGACCGTGGTCACCCTGTACTACTACGAGGGGCTGACCCTCGCCGAGATCGGCAACGTGCTCGGCGTCACCGAGAGCCGGGTCAGCCAGATCCACACCAAGTCGGTGCTGCAGCTGCGGGCCAAGCTCGCGAGCTTCGGGCGCTGAGTCCTCCCCTCCGGCAGGGCGCGTCCGTAAAGTGGACGCCGTGCCAAGGATTCGAGCGGCCTCCGTGGCCGAACACCGGTCGATGCAGCGAGCCGCCCTGCTGGACGCGGCTCGGTCCCTGCTGTCCGAGGGCGGGACGGACGCACTGACCTTTCCCGCGCTGGCCGAGCGGACGGGGCTGGCCCGGTCGTCCGTGTACGAGTACTTCCGCTCCCGGGCCGCCGTGGTGGAGGAGCTGTGCGAGGCCGACTTCCCGGTGTGGGCGGCGGAGGTCGCGGCGGCGATGGAGCGCGCCGAGTCGGCCGAGGGCAAGGTCGAGGCGTACGTGCGCCAGCAGCTGGCGCTGGTGGGGGACCGGCGGCACCGGGCGGTCGTGGCCATCTCGGCGAGTGAGCTGGACGCCGGGGCCCGGGAGAAGATCCGCGCGGCCCACGGCGGTCTGGTCGCGATGATCGTCGAGGCGCTGGAGGAGCTGGGCCACGGGCAGCCCCGGCTGGCGGCGATGCTGCTGCAGGGAGTGGTGGACGCGGCGGTACGCAGGATCGAACTGGGCGCGGCGGAGGAACCCGAGGCGGTGACGGACGCGGCCGTGTCCATGGCGCTGCGGGGGGTGAAGGGCTGAATCCCGCCGGGGGCGGACGTTCCGCCCCACCCCGCCTCATGGCGTGACCGGCAGCAGTCGCGACGGTCCCCTCGCCAGCAGCCACGGTGGGAGCAGGGACAGGGGGTTCAGGTAGCCCTCGCCGCGCAGCAGGCCCCAGTGGACGCACGGTGCCGGCCCGCAGTGGGAGCCGGTGGCCTCCACCGACCCCACCACGTCGCCCGCCGCCACCTCGTCCCCCTTCGCCACCGACGGGCGCACCGGCTCGTACGTGGTGCGCAGGTCCGTGCCGGTCAGGGCCACCGAGACCACGCCCCGCCCGGCCACCCGGCCCGCGAACAGCACCCGGCCGGCCGCCACCGCCCGCACCGGCGCCCCGGGCGGGGCGGCGAGGTCGACACCCCGGTGCCCGGGGCCGTACACCGTCGCCGGCGGCTCCCAGCCGCGCCGCACCGGTGGCCGTACGCCCACCGGCCAGGCGCGGCCGAGGGCCGGGACCGGCGCCTCCCCGGACGGCGGCGGGGGGTCCGCCCGGGCCGGCGGGGTGAGCAGGGACGCCGCCGACGCCAGCAGCAGAGCCGTCCACACCATCGCGTATCGCATGCCCCACACGGTCGCGCACCCCCGCCGATCAGCGCCGGACCCTGTGGACCACTCGCCGGTTGTGGACAGTGGCGTCACCCGGTACCTCGACGGTCCCGTACACTTCTTCTGGCGATCCGGGTCACCGGGTCGACTTCGCACGCCCCGGTACGGCAGCCGGCAACGGTTCGTACCAAGCGCCCCTCGGTCCCTCGTGGCACGGCGCATCGCGGGCGTCAGGCGCGGCCGCCGTCCGGCGGGCGCGGCACAACCGAGAACACCAAGGAGAAACGGCCATGGCCGTCGTCACGATGCGGGAGCTGCTGGAGAGCGGCGTCCACTTCGGTCACCAGACCCGTCGCTGGAACCCGAAGATGAAGCGCTTCATCTTCACCGAGCGCAACGGCATCTACATCATCGACCTGCTCCAGTCGCTGTCGTACATCGACCGCGCCTACGAGTTCGTCAAGGAGACCGTCGCCCACGGCGGCACGGTCATGTTCGTCGGCACGAAGAAGCAGGCGCAGGAGGCCATCGCCGAGCAGGCCACCCGCGTCGGCATGCCCTACGTCAACCAGCGCTGGCTGGGCGGCATGCTCACCAACTTCTCGACCGTCTACAAGCGTCTGCAGCGCCTCAAGGAGCTCGAGCAGATCGACTTCGAGGACGTCGCCGCGTCCGGTCTGACCAAGAAGGAGCTTCTCGTGCTCTCGCGCGAGAAGGCCAAGCTGGAGAAGACCCTCGGTGGTATCCGCGAGATGCAGAAGGTGCCCAGCGCCGTCTGGATCGTGGACACCAAGAAGGAGCACATCGCCGTTGGTGAGGCCCGGAAGCTGAACATTCCGGTCGTCGCGATCCTCGACACCAACTGCGACCCCGACGAGGTCGACTACAAGATCCCGGGCAACGACGACGCGATCCGCTCCGTCACCCTGCTCACCCGCGTGATCGCCGACGCCGTCGCCGAGGGCCTCATCGCCCGCTCCGGCGTCGCCACCGGCGACAAGGGCGAGAAGGCCGCGGGCGAGCCGCTCGCCGAGTGGGAGCGCGACCTGCTCGAGGGTGAGAAGAAGGACGAGGCTCCGGCCGCCGAGGCCGAGAAGCCGGCCGAGGCCGAGGCCGCTGCCGAGGCTCCGGCTGCCGAGGCTCCGGCCGCCGAGGCCGAGCAGGCCTGACGCCGAACCGTCAGCGTTCGACGGCGGGGGCGGGACATGGCTCCGCCCCCGCTGTTCACCCGTAGGTCGGCACGACGTACGCGTTCCCCGTCACCGTGGGGAACGCAGACGTGCGGATCCAGAAGATCTCCCAGACTTCGAGAAAGACTCACAGACTCATGGCGAACTACACCGCCGCCGACGTCAAGAAGCTCCGTGAGCTGACCGGCGCCGGCATGATGGACTGCAAGAAGGCGCTGGACGAGGCCGAGGGCAACGTCGAGAAGGCCGTCGAGGCGCTGCGCATCAAGGGCCAGAAGGGCGTCGCCAAGCGCGAGGGCCGCTCCGCCGAGAACGGCGCCGTGGTCTCCATCATCGCCGACGACAACTCCTCCGGCGTCCTCGTCGAGCTGAAGTGCGAGACGGACTTCGTCGCCAAGGGCGAGAAGTTCCAGGCCGTGGCCAACGCCATCGCCGAGCACGTCGCCAAGACGAACCCGGCCGACCTCGAGGCCCTGCTCGCCTCCGAGATCGAGTCCGGCAAGACCGTCCAGGCGTTCGTGGACGAGGCCAACGCCAACCTCGGCGAGAAGATCGTCCTGGACCGCTTCGCGCAGTTCGCCGACGGCTACGTCACCGCCTACATGCACCGCACCATGCCCGACCTGCCCCCGCAGATCGGTGTCCTGGTCGAGCTGGACAAGCCGAACGCCGAGGTCGCCAAGGGCGTCGCCCAGCACATCGCCGCCTTCGCGCCGAAGTACCTCTCCAAGGAGGACATCCCGGCCGAGGTCGTCGAGTCCGAGCGCCGCATCGCCGAGGAGACCACCCGCGCCGAGGGCAAGCCCGAGGCCGCGATCGCCAAGATCGTCGAGGGTCGCCTGAACGGCTTCTTCAAGGACGCCACGCTGCTCGGCCAGCCGTACGCCCTGGACAACAAGAAGTCGGTCCAGAAGGTCCTGGACGAGGCCGGTGTCACCCTGAAGCGCTTCTCGCGCATCAAGGTCGGCATCTGAGTCCGTACCGCGATCGACCGCGACCCGGCGAGAGATTCTCGATAGGGTCGAGAGCAGTCGTCCGCGCACACCGCCACACCCCGGCGTGAGGCGGACGGCAGCAGATCTGACGAGGAGGCCATTGCCGCGTATGGGAGCGAAAAGCAACCCCACCGGCAATGGCCTTCTTCGTATGTGCAACACGTGAAAGAGGCGGGATCCCCCATGACGACCAAGGCCCAGAAGAGCGACGACGGCAAAGTACGCGGCCGGTTTCTGCTGAAGCTGTCCGGAGAGGCCTTCTCCGGTGGCGGGGGCCTGGGCGTCGACCCGGACGTGGTGCACAAGATCGCCCGTGAGATCGCGGCCGTCGTGCGCGACGGCGCCCAGATCGCGGTCGTCATCGGCGGCGGCAACTTCTTCCGCGGCGCCGAACTCCAGCAGCGCGGCATGGACCGCGCCCGCTCCGACTACATGGGCATGCTCGGCACCGTGATGAACTGCCTCGCCCTCCAGGACTTCCTGGAGAAGGAGGGCATCCAGTCCCGCGTGCAGACCGCCATCACCATGGGCCAGGTCGCCGAGCCGTACATCCCGCTGCGCGCCGTGCGCCACCTGGAGAAGGGGCGCGTGGTCATCTTCGGCGCCGGTATGGGCATGCCCTACTTCTCCACCGACACCACCGCCGCCCAGCGCGCCCTGGAGATCGACGCCGAGGCGCTGCTCATGGGCAAGAACGGCGTGGACGGGGTCTACGACTCCGACCCCAAGACCAACCCCGACGCCGTCAAGTTCGACGCCCTCGGCTACGGCGAGGTCATCACCCGTGACCTCAAGGTCGCCGACGCCACCGCCATCACGCTGTGCCGCGACAACAAGCTCCCGATCCTGGTCTTCGAGCTTCTCGCGGAGGGCAATATCGCCCGCGCCGTCAAGGGTGAGAAGATCGGCACTCTGGTGGGTGACGAGGGCAGCCGGGACTGACCCGGGATCAACCCGGCCGGCCGGTGCGGCCCTGTGAGGGGGCCGGACCCCGGCCGGGGGATGGACAATGTCCTGCCGGTCGGGAACCGTGCAGGAAGAAGACGCGACGCAGCCGGCCGCCGACCGACTTCAGGAACCGCAGCCGGGCCTTACTCAAGACACGCAGGAGCAAGTGGTGATCGAAGAGACCCTCCTCGAGGCCGAGGAGAAGATGGAGAAGGCCGTCGTGGTCGCCAAGGAGGACTTCGCCGCGATCCGCACCGGGCGTGCGCACCCGGCGATGTTCAACAAGATCGTGGCCGACTACTACGGTGCCCTGACGCCGATCAACCAGCTGGCCTCGTTCTCCGTGCCGGAGCCGCGCATGGCGGTCGTGACCCCGTTCGACAAGAGCGCGCTGCGCAACATCGAGCAGGCGATCCGCGACTCCGACCTGGGCGTCAACCCCAGCAACGACGGCAACATCATCCGGGTGGTGTTCCCCGAGCTGACCGAGGAGCGCCGCCGCGAGTACATCAAGGTCGCCAAGGGCAAGGGCGAGGACGCCAAGGTGTCCATCCGCTCCGTGCGCCGCAAGGCCAAGGACGCCATCGACAAGCTGATCAAGGACGGTGAGGTCGGCGAGGACGAGGGCCGTCGTGCGGAGAAGGAGCTCGACGACACCACGGCGAAGTACGTCGCCCAGGTGGACGAGCTCCTCAAGCACAAGGAAGCGGAGCTGCTCGAAGTCTGATGAGCGACTCTTCCTGGGGAGCGCCGCCAGCGGCGGGCCAGGCCGGGTACTGGGGGACCGCCGGGGGCGGCCCCGCCCAGCCTGTCCCGGGGGCCGTCCCGGCGGGTCCCGCGTACGATGCGCCTGAGGCGCAGCAGACTCGCCCCATGCCCATCGTGCCCGACGTACCCGCGTACGGCGGAGACCAGGACGACGACCGGGGGGCCGCTCGGCTGAGCGGCCCCTTGTTCCGAGACGAGACGTTGCAGGCCCGGGAACTCCCGGCCGAGAACCAGAACCCGGAGCCCATGTCCGACGCCCCGCAGCCGGCGCCAGCGCCGCAGAAGAAGAGCGCGGGCCGTGACCTGAGCGCGGCCATAGGCGTCGGGGTCGGGCTCGGTGTGGTGATCATCGCCTCCCTGTTCATCGTCAAGGCCGTGTTCGTCGGCGTGGTCGCGGTCGCCGTGGTCGTCGGCCTGTGGGAGCTGACCAGCAGGCTCCAGGAGCGCAGGGGCATCAAGGCGCCGCTGGTGCCGCTCGCGCTCGGCGGTGCGGCGATGGTCGTCGCCGGCTACGTGCGCGGTGCCGAGGGCGCGTGGGTCGCCATGGCGCTGACGGCCCTGGCCACGCTGGTCTGGCGCATGACGGAACCACCCGAGGGCTACCTCAAGGACGTCACGGCCGGTGTCTTCGCCGCGTTCTACGTGCCCTTCCTGGCCACGTTCGTCGCGCTGATGCTCACCGCCGCCGACGGCCCGTGGCGGGTGCTCACCTTCCTGCTGCTGACGGTCGTCAGCGACACCGGTGCCTACGCGGTCGGCTGGCGGTTCGGCAGGCACAAGCTCGCGCCGCGCATCAGCCCCGGCAAGACCCGCGAGGGTCTGCTGGGCGCGGTGCTGTTCGCGATGGTCGCGGGCGCGCTGTGCATGCAGTTCCTGATCGACGGCGGCAGCTGGTGGCAGGGTCTGCTGCTGGGCCTCGCGGTGGCGGCCAGCGCCACGCTGGGCGACCTCGGCGAGTCCATGATCAAGCGGGACCTGGGCATCAAGGACATGGGCACCCTGCTCCCCGGGCACGGCGGCATCATGGACCGGCTCGACTCGCTGCTGCCGACGGCTCCGGTGGTGTGGCTGCTCATGGTGGTCTTCGTCGGCTCGGCGTGAGCGGTACGGCGCCACGCGGTACGGCCTTCCGGCCCCCGTCCTGAACGCAGGGCGGGGGCCGTCGTCGTACCCGGGGACAACCCGTACCCGGTCCTGGATCGGCACCCGTACCCGCCCCGGATCCGCACCCGTACCCGCCCCGGATCCGCCCCGGATCCGCCCCGGATCCGCACCCGGATGCCGCAGCACGAATCGGCGGCCGGGACCCGCGCGCGGCAGACTCCCTCACAGGGCGGCGGTACCGCCGCCCTGGCGACGCAGCAGGGAGTGTGCCCCATGCCCCTCGACCCCGCCCCGCCCGACCGCGCCCCCGCCCCCACGCCGCCCGGCAGGGCCGCCGCACCGCCGGTGCGCTTCTGGCCCGTCGAGGACCTGCCCGGACTCCACCCCGACCCCTTCCTGGACGAGCTGCTGCGCGAGGAACCGGTCACCCGGATCAGGCTGCCGTACGGCGAGGGGCACGCCTGGCTGGTCACCCGGTACGAGGACGTCCGCTTCGTCACCTCCGACCCGCGCTTCTCCCGGGAACGGGTCGTCGGCCGCGACGTCACCAGCATGCGCCCGGTGCCGGTGGCCTCCCAGACGGCGGGCCTGCAGTACATCGATCCGCCCCGGCACACGCGGCTGCGCCGGGTCGTGGCCCGCGCGTTCACCGGCCGGAGCATGCAGCGGATGCGGCCGCTCGCCGAGCGCCGGGCCGCCGAACTGCTCGACGGGATGCGGCGCGCCGGCCCGCCCGCCGACCTCGTGGAGCACCTGCACGGCCCGTTCCCGCTCGCCGTGCTCCGCGACTTCCTCGGGGCCGACGAGAAGGACTGGCAGGGCTGGACGGAGGCGGGCGAGGCCCTGCTGTCCGCGGGCGCCGGGGCCGAGGAGCGGGCCCGGGAGGCCGCCCGGGTCACCCGTGCCCGGCTCACCGAGCTGCTCCGGCGCCGTCGTACGGAACCCCGCGACGACCTGGCCGGGGTGCTGGCGCAGGCCGCGGCGACGGGCGAGATCACCGACGACGAGGCCCTCTCCCTCGCCATCGCCGTGCAGGTCAGCGGCGGCCACGCGGTCCGCAGCAACAGCGGTTCGATGATGTACGCGCTGCTCACCCACCCCGAGCAGCTTGACCGGTTGCGCCGGGAGCCGGAGCTGCTGCCCCGGGCGGTGGAGGAGCTGTTCCGCTACGTCCCGCACCGCAACGGCGTCGGCATCCCGCGGATCGCCACCGAGGACGTCGAGGTCGGCGGCCGGCTGATCCGGGCCGGTGACGTGGTCTACAACGCCTACGTCGCCGCCAACCGCGACCCCGCGGTGTTCTCCGACCCCGACGCCCTGGACTTCGACCGCGACGGCCCCGCCCACGTGGCCTTCGGTCACGGCCCGCACCACTGCCTGGCCGCCGTCATGGCCCGCATGGAGGCCGAGGTCATGATCGGCTCGGTCCTCGCCCGCTTCCCCGGCATCCGGCTGGCCGTGCCCCCGCAGAAGGTGCAGTTCCAGCGGCGGGGCCTGATCCGCGGACCGAGGACCCTGCCCGTGACGTGGTGAGGCGGTTCATGACAAGGTACGCGTGAACCAATGGGGGGAACATGATCTTTCTACTGCTCGGCGTCCTGGCCCTCGCCATCGGCGGATGCGTCTGCGTGGTCTGGGCGGAGCGCGGCGGCCCACGCTGGGTCCGCGGCGTCGCGCTCGTCACCCGCACGGCGGGCGAACTGCTGAGCAGCGCGCAGAAGAGCCGGGGCCGCAGGTCCGGCGGGGGCAGCGACGACGACTAGGTGTGAAGGGGCGGGGGGTCTGCGTCGGTCACTCCGTGCGGGACGGCAAGGTCAGCTGTCTCATCCGGTTCCGTGTCCCGGGCGGCGACCCGGTCACGTTCACCACTCCGCGCAGCTCCCAGGCCGACGCGGAGATCAGGCAGCGGGTCGACGTCATCTACGACCCGAGAAAGCCGAAGCGCGCAGTGATCGCTTACACGTTGCCCCAGGACGGAACCCCGGTCCGCCGCTTCCTGACCGGCACGGCGGTGATCTTCCTGCTCGCCCTCGCCATCAGGACGTACCTGGCCCTGTGACGGCGAGCTCGGCCGCGAGCTGCTGCGCGGCGGCCAGCATGCAGTCGCGCGGCACGATGACGGCCAGTTCGTCGGTACCGATGGACGCACCGAGCCGGCGCAGCTCCTCGGGGTCCGGCGCCTGGTCCGCCATGACGGCCTTGCCGATCACGAAGAAGTCGCCGTCCTCCCTCTCGAAGACGTCGGGACAGTTGTTCGCTCCGACCGACCCGCGCTCGGCGGGCGTCGATCCGATGCGGCGCATGAGGCTCCCTACGGTGACAGGATCGGTGTTATGAACACCAATACGGATTGGGTGTACCGGGTGTTCGAGCCGCACGGCTCCGAGGGCTGGCGCCCCTACGGCAGCGACCCCGACCGGTGGCAGGGCGCGATGACCGCCCCCGACTCCGCCGAGGGGGCCAAGCACGTCATCGGCCGCATCGTCGCCGACCTGATGACCGAGTGGGAGAGGACCGGCCTCCACCACGCGATGCACGTGCGGCTCTTCCTCTGGCACGACGAGGAGGGCGACCTGAAGGACGCGGACTTCGTCGTGGAGGTCCGGCCCCGGTCGGACTTCGACGCAGCGTGAGCGACGGCCACCGCCGAACGATCCCCGCGGGGCCGTCCAGGGCCGGAGAACTGATGTGCTCCGGGCACCAAGAAGCCCCCTACCAGCGATGTTCTCGCCAATAGGGGGCTCACTTGTGCCCGCTGGGCCGTCGTTGCTGTTAGGCCATTCCTAAGGGTCGTGCGGTCGCCTCAGTGTGTTCTTCCCAGGCCCGCTCCAGCTCTTGCTTTTGCGAGTTGGTCAGGATGCCGCGATCAAGGCCCAGCTGCAGAGCTTCGGCTACGATGCCGAGCTTCATCTTCGTCATGGCATCGACCATGCGATCTGAGTTGCGGGGGGTGCCGCGGTGCCCCCACTCCAGGTCCTCAGGGCGGAATGTCACAACTTCTCCGTCATGGCTCTCAAATGCGGCCTGCGTAATACGCACCTTTACCCGTGTTCGCCCCAGGCTCTCAACGACGCCATTCACTGCTCATCGTGCGGAGGCGGTGGGATTTGAACCCACGGTGACATCGCTGCCACGACGGTTTTCAAGACCGTGTACGGATCGACGCTCCCAAAGCGTCGAGTGCGCCCACGGCCGCGTGGACATGAGCCGGGCCGCGACGCAACCGTTCTCCTGCGCACCACCAGAACAGTCGCTCCTGTGCGTCCTCCCTTGGATGCATGCCCAGGCCATGCTCGGGGCACAGGGGCCACGCCTGCCACAGAAGCTCCATGACGGTCTCCTGCGCGGCTTCGGCGACGCTCGCCAGTGCAGAGGCAAGGCTGTGCTGTGAGTTCGGGTCCAGGTGATTGCCGTGCCACTCGCCGTTGGCCATGGCGACGTAGACGTTCTCTGGCTCATCCGCATCGTAGGACGGAAGGGCCAGCAGTTGCAGGGGTTCCAGCTGGGGAAGCGTCACCGCCAGGTCCCGGTTCAGAAGGGCGAGAGCCTGGTCCCACACCAGGTACTCGCCCGGCGAGACGCGGCGAGGCTCAGGAGGGTCGAAAAGAGCGCACATGAGCACCATCCGATGTCGACAGCCCCCGTGATCGACCTGATGAGGATGAGTGTAGGCCTCAAAGCCTTGGTGTCGTACAACCTTGTATCCGATACGACAGACCGATGCCTTTTGGGTGCGGCGTGCACTCATCGCGGCCATGTAATGGATCCGGCTGGTATTCGCGCCCTGTGTAAAAATGCCGATGCCGTTGTCCTGCCGCACCAGCTGGACTGCAAGAAGAACGTCGTGGTGAATCTCGATCTGTGATTCGCAGGCAGTGCGGGTTAGGTCGATTCCCTGGAACTTGCGCAGGGTGGGCTTGACAGCCTTCAGGACTTCTTTGCTCAGGCCGGTCGGGAAGCCACCACTTAATGCTTATCGACCCGTCCGAGTTCACGTTTCCCCCTCGCGCCCCGCTCGCGGCGTGACGAGTCACACCAGGGCATCATGCTGCGCCGATGGACGAGTACGCGTGAGTCCACGAGCCCTGCAGTGCCGGCCGCGGACTTGGATGAGGAGAGCTGGGCGGCAACCGTCGCGGCCCTGCCTGTCGGGGCTCGGATCGCCGAAGAGGACATCCGTTGCCAGCCCCGCTGGCAGCGATCACGGCCATGCCGCAGGGATGGGCCTCCCGGCTTTTGGGAACCTTCGTGAGCGGCGCGGTCCTCTGGCAGCCCACGACCACCAGCTCAGGGTCCGCCTCGACGAGTAGCGGGCGGCCCACGAGTGATCACCCCTGGGCCGTCCCTGGGCCGTCCGAGATCGCTCAACAGCGACCGGCGACGACCACTACCGACAGTCGTAGCGATCGACAGCCGCAGGTCACCCAAGTGGATCTGCGACACTGGTACAGCCATGCCTAAGCCCGGAGAACTCACATTCGTCGCGCCGCGCGGAGCCAAGAAGCCGCCGCGGCATCTCGCCGACCTCACGCCCGCTGAGCGCAAGGACGCGGTGGCCGGGATCGGTGAGAAGCCGTTCCGTGCCAAGCAGCTCTCGCAGCACTACTTCGCGCGGTACGCGCACGACCCGGAGCAGTGGACCGACATCCCCGCGGGGTCGCGTGCCAAGCTCCAGGAAGCGCTGTTCCCGGAGCTGATGACGGTCGTCCGGCACCTGTCCACCGACGAGGGGACCACGCGCAAGACGCTGTGGCGGCTGTTCGACGGGACGCTGGTCGAGTCTGTGCTGATGCGGTACCCGGACCGGGTCACCATGTGCATCAGCTCGCAGGCGGGCTGCGGGATGAACTGCCCGTTCTGCGCGACCGGCCAGGCGGGTCTGGACCGGAACCTGTCCACCGCCGAGATCGTGCACCAGATCGTCGACGGGATGCGGGCGCTGCGGGACGGCGAGGTGCCCGGCGGGCCCGCGCGGCTGTCCAACATCGTCTTCATGGGCATGGGGGAGCCGCTCGCCAACTACAAGCGAGTGGTGGGTGCCATCCGCGCGCTCACCGATCCCGCCCCGGACGGGCTCGGGCTGTCGCAGCGCGGGATCACCGTGTCCACGGTCGGGCTGGTGCCGGCCATCCACCGGTTCGCCGACGAGGGCTTCAAGTGCCGGCTGGCGATCTCCCTGCACGCGCCCGACGACGAGCTGCGCGACACCCTCGTCCCCGTGAACACGCGGTGGAAGGTGCGCGAGGTGCTGGACGCCGGGTTCGAGTACGTCGAGAAGTCGGGCCGCCGGCTGTCCATCGAGTACGCGCTCATCCGGGACATCAACGACCAGGCCTGGCGCGGTGACCGGCTCGGACGGCTGCTCAGGGGCAAGCCCGTGCACGTCAACCTCATCCCGCTGAACCCGACCCCGGGGTCGAAGTGGACCGCGTCCCGGCCCGAGGACGAGAAGGCGTTCGTCGAGGCCATCGCCGCCCACGGGGTGCCCGTGACCATCCGGGACACCCGCGGTCAGGAGATCGACGGGGCCTGCGGACAGCTCGCGGCCACCGAACGGTAATCTGACCCGGTCGGCACAACTTCATATCGGCCAACATCTGCATATTCCGACAGGGGAGCGCCACAGCGCTGAGAGTGCGGCAACCGGCCGCAGACCCTCTGAACCTCGCCCAGGTCATTCTGGGTAGGAAGTTCGGTCATCACTCAAGCTGTTGCGCCCTGCCCGGGCCTCCCTCGAAGGAGCCCGGGCAGGGCCGCGTCTCTTCCTGGCCAACCCCAGGAGGACATCCAGTGCACAACAAGACCCTCGTGGCCGTCGCGGTCGGGCTCGGCCTGACCACACTGTCCGCATGCGGCTCGACGGACACCGGCAGCCACACGGACTCCAAGACCGTCACCCTGGTCAGCCACAACTCGTGGGCCGTCTCCAAGAAGGTCCTCAAGGACTTCGAGAAGCGGTCCGGGTACAAGGTCCGGGTCCTCAAGGACGGCGACGCCGGGCAGGCCGTCAACAAGGCGATCCTGACCAAGGACAACCCGCAGGGCGACGTCTTCTTCGGCGTCGACAACACCCTGCTCTCCCGCGCCCTCGACAACGGCCTCTTCCAGCCGTACACCGCCAAGGGCCTGGACAAGGTCGGCGCCGCCTACCAGCTCGACAAGGACAAGCACCGGGTCACGCCGATCGACCACGGCGACATCTGCGTCAACTACGACAAGGCGTACTTCAGCGAGCACAGGCTGACCCCGCCGCGGTCCTTCGCCGACCTGGCCAAGCCGCAGTACAAGAACCTCCTCGTCACGGAGAACGCCGCCACCTCCTCGCCCGGCCTCGGCTTCCTGCTCGGCAGCGCCGCGCAGTTCGGCGACGACGGATGGCAGGACTACTGGAAGAAGCTCAAGGCGAACGGCGTCAAGGTCGTCGACGGCTGGGACCAGGCCTACTACCAGGAGTTCTCGGGATCGTCGGAGGGGAAGAAGGCCGGCGGCGACCGGCCGCTCGTCGTGTCGTACGCCTCCTCGCCGCCCGCCGAGGTGATCTACGCCAAGAAGCGGCCCAGCACCGCCCCGACCGGCGTCGCGACCGGCACCTGCTTCCGGCAGATCGAGTTCGCCGGGCTGCTGGGCAACGCGAAGAACCCCAAGGGTGCCAAGGCCTTCATCGACTTCCTGGTCTCCAAGGAGTTCCAGGAGGACATGCCGCTGAAGATGTTCGTGTACCCGGTGCGGCAGGGTGCCGAGGTCCCGGCCGACTTCACCCGGTACGGGCCGGCCGCCGAGGACCCCGCGACCATGGCCCCCGGCAGGATCGCCGCCAACCGTGATCAGTGGGTCAAGTCGTGGACCTCGCTCGTACTGAAGTAGCGACCCGCAAGCGTCGCAGGGGGAACGCGGCGCGGCTCGGCCTCATGGCCGTGCCCGTCGCGTTCTTCGCGCTGTTCTTCGCCTGGCCCGTCGCCGCGATCATCGCGCGCGGGCTGAAGACGGACGGCACCTGGCGGTTCGGGCGGATCGCGGACGTCGTCACGCAGCCGGACATCCGGCACGTGCTGTGGTTCACCACCTGGCAGGCGCTCGCCTCCACCGCGCTCACCCTGCTGCTCGCCCTGCCCGCCGCCTATGTCCTCGCCCGCCTGGACTTCCCGGGCCGGCAGTTGCTGCGGGCCGTCGTCACCGTCCCGTTCGTGCTGCCGACCGTCGTCGCCGGCAGCGCCTTCCTCGCGCTGGTCGGCCGCCACGGTCTGCTCGACCAGCTGTGGGGCGTACGGCTGGACACCACGGTGTGGGCGATCCTGCTGGCCCACGTCTTCTTCAACTACGCGGTCGTCGTCCGCACGGTCGGCGGGCTGTGGGCCCAGCTCGACCCCCGGCAGGAGGAGGCCGCCCGGATGCTGGGCGCCTCGCCGTCGGCGGCCTGGCGGAAGGTCACCCTGCCCGCGCTCGCGCCCGCCGTGGCCGCCGCCGCCCTGATGGTCTTCCTGTTCACCTTCACCTCCTTCGGCGTGGTGCAGATCCTCGGCGGTCCCACCTTCTCCACCGTCGAAGTGGAGATCTACCGGCAGACCTCCGAGGTGTTCGACCTGTCCACGGCCGCCGTCCTCACCCTCGTCCAGTTCGCGGCCGTCGGCGCGATCCTCGTCGTGCACGCCTGGACGGTACGGCGCCGGGAGACGGCCCTGCGGCTGGTGGACCCGAACACGACCGTCCGGCGCCCGCGCGGCGCCGGCCAGTGGGCGCTGCTCGCCGGCGTCCTCGCCACCATCGCCCTGCTGCTGGTCCTGCCGCTCGCCGTCCTCGTCCGCCGCTCCCTCGACGCGCCCGGCCTCGGCTACTACCGGGCGCTGACCGACGCCGACGGCGGTACGTTCCTGGTGGCGCCCGTGCACGCGGTGTGGACCTCGCTGGAGTACGCCGTCGCCGCTACCGCCATCGCCGTGGTGATCGGAGGTCTCGCCGCCGCCGCGCTGGCCCGCCGGGACGCCGGACGGCTGGTGCGGGGCTTCGACGCGCTGCTGATGCTGCCGCTCGGGGTGTCCGCCGTGACCGTCGGCTTCGGCTTCCTGATCGCGCTCGACAAGCCGCCGCTGGACCTGCGCCAGTCCTGGATCCTGGTGCCGCTCGCCCAAGCGCTGGTCGGCGCCCCCTTCGTCGTACGGACCATGCTGCCGGTGCTGCGCGCGGTGGACGTACGGCTCCGGGAGGCGGCGACGGTGCTCGGGGCCTCGCCCTGGCGGGTGTGGCGGGAGGTGGACCTGCCGCTGGTGCGGCGGGCGCTGCTGGTCGCTGCCGGGTTCGCGTTCGCCGTGTCGCTGGGCGAGTTCGGGGCGACCGTGTTCATCGCCCGGCCCGACAACCCCACGCTCCCGGTCGCCGTGGCCCGGCTGCTGAGCCGCCCCGGTGACCTCAACTACGGCCAGGCGATGGCCCTTTCGACGATTCTGATGGTGGTGTGCGCGGCCGCGCTGCTGATCCTGGAGCGGCTGCGCACCGACCGGACGGGGGAGTTCTAGATGCTGCTGAGGCTGGATGGCGCGACCGTGCGCTTCGGCGGGCGGGCCGTGCTCGACGGCGTCGGCCTGGAGGTCGCCGAGCACGAGGTGGTGTGCGTCCTCGGGCCGAGCGGCAGCGGGAAGTCGACCCTGCTGCGGGTGGTGGCGGGGCTGCAACCCCTGCACTCCGGACGGGTGTCGCTGGACGGCCGCGACCAGGCGGGGGTGCCCGCGCACCGGCGCGGGGTCGGGCTGATGTTCCAGGACCACCAGCTCTTCCCGCAGCGGGACGTCGGCGCGAACGTGGCGTTCGGGCTGCGCATGCACGGCGTCGCCAAGGGCGAACGGGACGCCGAGGTCGGCCAGTTGCTGGAGCTGGTCGGGCTGCCGGGGGCCGCCCGGCGGGCCGTGGCCTCCCTGTCCGGCGGCGAGCAGCAGCGGGTGGCCCTCGCCCGGGCGCTCGCGCCCCGGCCCCGGCTGCTCATGCTGGACGAGCCGCTCGGCCAGCTCGACCGCTCGCTGCGGGAGCGGCTGGTGGTCGAACTGCGGGAGTTGTTCGGCCGGTTGGGCACCACCGTGCTCGCCGTCACCCACGACCAGGGCGAGGCGTTCGCGCTGGCCGACCGGGTGGTGGTGATGCGCGACGGGCGGATCGCGCAGACCGGGACGCCGCTGGAGGTGTGGCAGCGGCCCGCCGACGCGTTCGTGGCCCGCTTCCTCGGCTTCGAGAACGTGGTCCCGGCGACCGTCGCCGGGACGGCCGCCGACAGCCCGTGGGGCAAGCTGCCGGTGCCGGACGGCTCCGCGCAGGGCAGCCGTACGGTCCTCGTCCGGCCGGCCGGGGTCCGGCTGGTGCCGGCCGACCAGGGCCTGCCCTGCACGGTGACGGCCCGTACCTTCAAGGGCACGCATGTGGCCGTCCACCTCCAGCCGGCGGACGGCCCGCGACTGGAGGCGGCCTGCGCGCTGCGGGACGCGCCCGAGCCCGGCGCCCCGGTCGGCGTGGAGTTCGACGTGGCCGAAACCCTCGTACTGGACTGATCGCCCGACCGTAGGGTGAGGTCATGCCTCTGCTCGCACATGACCGTTACTGCGACGAAATCGCCGACCAGGTCGACCGGTTGAGGGCCGTGGTGACCTCCGGCGCCGATCTGTCCGCGACCGTGCCGACCTGCCCGGACTGGTCGCTGGAGGACCTCGTACGGCACATGGGAGGCGCCCTGCGCTGGGTGGACGCCCTGGTGCGCAGCCGGGCGCAGGAGAACGTCCCGGAGGAGCAGGTGCCGCTGGGCCGCGGGCCGCAGGAGCGCGGTGACGCGGCGGCCCTGGACAAGTGGCTCGCGCAGAGCGGTGAGCTGGTCGTCGGCGCGCTGCGCGAGGCCGGTCCCGACGCGGCGGTGTGGGCGTGGGCCGGGACGCTGAACTCCGGCTTCTGGGCCCGTCGTATGGCCCACGAGATCACCGTGCACCGGGCCGACGCCACGCTCGCCGCCGGGCTGCCCTACGAGGTGGCGCCGGACATCGCCGCCGACGCGCTGGACGAGTGGCTGCAGATCGTCGAGTGGGCGCAGCGGAACCTGCCGCACGACCCGGCGAAGGACCTGCGCCGCCCGGGGACCGCCATCCATCTGCACGCCACCGACGCCGGCCCGGAGCTGAACGCCGAGTGGCTGGTCGAGCTGGGCGCGGACGGGGTGAGCTGGCGGCGCGGGCACGAGAAGGCCACCGTCGCCCTGCGCGGCCCGCTCACCTCGGTGCTGCTGGCCTTCTACCGCCGGCTGCCGCTGGACGCACCCGGCCTCGAAGTGCTCGGCGAGCGTGAGGTGCTGGAGTTCTGGCTGGAGCGGGCCACCTTCGGCTGACGCGACCGGCCCGCCCCCTGGGGACAGCGGGGCGGGCCGGGGTACGGCGGTGCGGGTCAGCCGTGACGGCTCGCGCCGCGCCGGCGCATGCCGAACCAGACCGCGCCACCGCCGACGGCGACCAGGGCCGCGGCGATGCCGGCGATCAGGCCGGTGTGGGAGTCGGCACCGGTCTCGGCCAGGTTGGAGTCACCGACCGCCGGGGACGGCGCGTTCTCGGAGGTGCCGGCCGGGGCGGAGCTGGACTCGGAGGCCGACGGGGCCGGGGTCGCGGGCTGCGCCGGGGCGGACTTGGACGGGGACGGGGACGAGGAGCGGGTCGGCGACGTGCTGGCCGTCGGCTTCGCGGTCTCGCTCTCCTCGGCCTTGCAGGCGGTGGACGGGGTCACCAGGTCGGGCTTGATGTCCTGGTCGACGTTGGCGGCCTTGATGTGGACCCGGTAGGTGGCGCTGGGCTTCCAGTTCTCGGGGAAGGAGACCTCGACGCCCTTCTTCGACCCCTTGACCGGCTGCTCGCCGACCTTCGTCTCGACCCCGCCGTCCCCCTGGAGGAAGACGCTGACCGTGCCTTCGGCGGCGGAGGGGTCGGTGTCGGTGACGACGATGAGGCCCTTGGCGCCGTCGCACCTGGCTTCGGCGGAGAAGTCCTTGATGTTGCATGCGAGGGCGGAGCCGGACAGGCCCAGCACCAGCGCCGCCGACCCGGAGGCGACACCCAGCACGCGCACGGAACGACGTACGCTACGGCGAGTCATGGACAACGTTTGTCCTTTACAGAGAGCAATTGCGGGGGGTGGCGGGGGATTTGGGACGACGGATGAGGCGACGTCCCAGGATCCCCGGCAGGCTCACAGGTTTATAAGCGCTTCATAAGCAGTGTCAACGCGTCCACCGTCAACGGGTGTTGACTTTGCCGTCTTATTAACCACCCCGACGTTTGACCGCCTTCCGCGTCAGCCCTGGACGGCCGCCGGGTCCATCCACATGACCTCCCAGGTGTGGCCGTCGAGGTCGTCGAAGGCCCGGCCGTACATGAAGCCGTGGTCCTGGGTCCGGCCGCTCGCCGTGCCGCCCGCCGCGATGGCCCTGTCGACCAGCTCGTCCACCTTCTCGCGGCTCTCGGCGCTCAGGCAGATCAGCACCTCGCTGGTCGTCGTCGCGTCGGCGATCTCCTTCTTGGTGAAAGTGGCGTAGAACGGCTTGGTCAGCAGCATCGCCACGATGGTGTCGCTGATCACCACCGACGCCGCGTCCTCGTTGCTGAACTGGGGGTTGATCGAGTAGCCGAGTTCGGTGAAGAACCTCTTCGAGGCGTCGAGGTCGTTCACGGGCAGGTTCACGAAGATCATCTGCTGGTACATGCGGTGTCTCCCGTCCGGGTGGTGCGCGGTCCGTCGCGTTCGGTGGGTAGACCGGCGGTCCGCACCGAACTCATCGGCGCCCGCCCGTTTTTTCGTCAGCGGCTCAGGGGCAGGGCCGACAGCACGGCGATCCCCAGGGTGAGCGGGCCGAACAGGGCCAGCAGGGCGGCCGCGCGCAGGGCGGCGGCCCCGCGCAGCATGGCGGCGGGGGCGCCGAGGCGGAGCAGCGCGGCGGTGGTGCCGGCGCGGCACTGGCGGGCCTCGACGGCCGCGGTGAGCAGGGTGGCGA
The DNA here is from genome assembly GCF_040645015.1 of Streptomyces sp. NPDC046881. Lineage (NCBI taxonomy): Bacteria > Bacillati > Actinomycetota > Actinomycetes > Kitasatosporales > Streptomycetaceae > Streptomyces > Streptomyces sp. NPDC046881. The sequence continues at coordinate 203,222 of NZ_JBEYXJ010000002.1, forward strand.
CCGTGGAGCCGGCGACGACGAGCGCGCCGAGGGCGGACAGCGGGCCGAAGGCGGCGGCCGGGCCGCCGTGCAGGGCGGTCAGGGCGCAACCGGCGGACGCCACCGCGCAGACCACGCCGAGGGGCCGGCCGAGCCGGGCGGCCTCCGTCATCAGGACCCGGCCGGAGAGCAGCCGCAGGGCGCCGGGGCGGCTGCACTGCAGGAGCCGGCCGCACAGGTGGGTCAGGCCGGGGGAGGCCAGCACGAGGCCGGTGGCGGTGAGCAGCCAGCCGAGGAGTACGGCGAGGGAGGGAGCGGGGGTGGAACGGCCGGCGTAGGCCTGCGCGGCCAGTCCGGCGGTGACGAGTGCGACGCCCCAGGGGAAGCCGGCGGGACTGTCGGCGGTGGGCGCCTCCACGGCGTCCGGGGCGGCGGACTCGGGGTCGGCCGCGGGGCCCGGCACCGCGAGGGTGTCGCCCACCTGCCCCCACGCCCGGCTCCGCTCGCGCACGGGCAGCCCCATCACCTCGACGGCACGCCCGCGGCCCGCGGCCCGCGGACCGCCCGCGGCGGGCGCGCCGCCGGGACACGGATCGACTCCGGCCGGTTCGCCACGCGCGGCTTCTGCGCCGCCCGTCGTCGCGGTCTGTGCGCCGCTCCCGGTGAGCGGACCGCCCTTGGACCCTCCGCCGCCGCCCGTCGTCGCGGTCGGTGCGCCGGCCGCGGAACGCGGACCGCCCTTGGCGCCCCCGCCTCCGCCCGCCGTCGCGCTCGGTGCGCCGCTCCCGGTGAGTGGACCTCCCTTGGCCCCTTCGCCGTCTGCCGTCGCGCTCGGTGCGCCGGCTGCGGAACGCGGACCACCCTCGGCCCCTCCGCCGCCGTCCGCCGCCGCGGTCGGTGCGCCGCCCCCGGAACGGGGACCGGCCGCGGCCACACCGCGGCCCGCTGCTCCGGCGCTCGGCCCCGTGGCCCCTCCGCCGCCCGCCGTCGCGCGCGGTGCGCCACCCCCGGAACGCTGACCGCCCTCAGCCCCACCGCCGCCCGTCCCCTCGGCCCCAACGGCGTCCGTCCCCTCGGCCCCTCCGCCGCCCGCCGGCCGGAGGCCGAAGCGGGCGCCGAATCTTCCGTACGCCCCGAAGGTGTCCCGGCTCGTCGGGTCGCCGTACGCGCCGAAGCGGCCGAAGCGGCGGGTGGTCCGCTGCGGGGGGCGGGGGTCTTTGGGGCGGAGGGTCAGGGCGACCGTCGTGGTGGCCGTGGCGGGGAGCAGCAAGAGGAGGGTCAGGGTGGCCGGGACGGGCAGGGCGCGGCCGGCGGCCAGGAAGTCCGCCGCCGCGCCGTCGAACGGCAGGCCCGCGAGGTCGCCGCGCAGGTGCAGGAAGACCAGCAGGGCGAGCATCGAGCCCAGCGTGCAGGACAGGGCCGTCGTCAGCGCGGAGAGCGCCATGAGGCGGGCCGGGCCCAGGCCCACGGCGGACAGGCCGGCCCGCGGCCGGGTGCCGGGGTCGGTGCGGGCGACCGCGACCGCGAGGTACACCGTGGCGGCGAGCGGCAGCACGCACCAGGCCAGGTGCAGCGCGGCGGCGTCCGCGGCCTCGGGGCGGTCGAGGGCGTGGCCGAGGCAGGACAGCAGGAGGAACCCGGTGCCCGCGGAGGCCGCGGCCACGAGCAGGCGGCGCAGCTGGACGGCGGGCCGGGCGGCGCGGGTCAGACGGACAGCGAGCACGCGGCCCGGCCTTCCGTGTCGGGGGTGTCCGGCAGGTGCACGGTGTGCACGCGCCGCCCGTCCAGCAGGTGCACCGTCCGGTCGGCGAGGGCGGCGGTGTCGGGGTCGTGCGTGGCGAGGACGACCGTGATGCCGTGCGAGCGGGCCGCCGCGGTCAGCGTGCGCAGGACGTGGGCGCGGTCCGCGCGGTGCAGCGGGGCGGTGGGCTCGTCGGCGAAGAGCACCGAGGGCCCGGGGGCGAGCGCGCGGGCGATGGCGACCCGCTGGCGTTCGGCGTGCTGCAGGGCGTGCGGGCGGCTGCGGGCCCTGTCGCCGACGTCCAGGCGTTCCAGCCACTCCAGCGCGGCCACCTTGGCCCTGCGGCGGCCGGCGCCGCGCAGCATCAGCGGGAGCGCGGCGTTCTCCCAGACGTTCAGCTCGGGGATCAGGACCGGCTCGGGGTCGATCCAGCCGAAGCGGTCCCGGCGCAGCCGCTCGCGGGCCATCGGGCCGAGCGTGTGCACGGGGGAGCTGTTGAACCAGACCTCGCCGGAGCGTACCGGCACCTGGCCGGACAGACAGCGCAGCAGGGTGGTCTTGCCGCTGCCGCGCGGGCCGCTGACGGCGAGGATCTCGCCCTCCCGTACACCGAGCGAGATGCCGGTGAGTCCGGGGGAGCCGTCGCGGTGCATGAAGTGCAGGGAGCGTGCCCAGAGCACGTCGTTGTCCGGCGGGGCCTCCATGGCGTACACCTCGGTTCTGATCCGTTTTCCCTCTGTCCGTTCCCCCGTCCGGGGGAACGAGAGCTGGGCCGATCGGTCACTGGAACGCTAGGCAGCCGCTGCCGGGAGGCCGGACAGCACACGGCCCCGGGCCGCCGTTCTCACTCGAACGGAGGGCGCCGGGGCCGGGTCGGGTCATCCCGTCGGATGATCAGAGCTTCGTCCACGCCTCCGTGAGGGTGGCGCGCAGGATCTGCTCGATCTCGTCGAACGTCTCCTGGTTGGAGATCAGCGGCGGGGCGAGCTGGATCACCGGGTCGCCGCGGTCGTCGGCACGGCAGTACAGGCCGTTGTCGAACAGCGCCTTGGAGAGGAAGCCGTAGAGAACGCGCTCGGTCTCCTCCTCGTTGAAGGACTCCTTGGTGTTCTTGTCCTTCACCAGCTCGATGCCGTAGAAGAAGCCGTTGCCGCGGACGTCGCCGACGATCGGCAGGTCGTGCAGCTTCTGCAGCGTGGAGAGGAAGGCGCCCTCGTTGTCGAGGACGTGCTGGTTCAGCTTCTCCTTCTCGAACAGGTCGAGGTTGGCGAGCCCGACCGCCGCGGAGACCGGGTGGCCGCCGAAGGTGTAGCCGTGCAGGAAGGTGTTGTCGCCCTTGTAGAACGGCTCGGCGATCCGGTCGGAGACGATGCACGCGCCGATCGGGGAGTAGCCCGAGGTCATGCCCTTGGCGCAGGTGATCATGTCCGGGACGTAGCCGAACTTGTCGCAGGCGAACGTCGTGCCGAGGCGGCCGAAGGCGCAGATGACCTCGTCCGACACGAGCAGGACGTCGTACTGGTCGCAGATCTCGCGCACGCGCTGGAAGTAGCCGGGGGGCGGCGGGAAGCAGCCGCCGGCGTTCTGCACCGGCTCCAGGAAGACCGCGGCCACGGTCTCCGGGCCCTCGAAGAGGATCTGCTGCTCGATCTGGTCGGCGGCCCAGCGGCCGAAGGCCTCCGGGTCGTCGCCGTGGATCGGGGCGCGGTAGATGTTGGTGTTCGGGACCTTGTGCGCGCCCGGCACCAGCGGCTCGAAGGGGGCCTTCAGTGCCGGGAGGCCGGTGATCGACAGGGCGCCCTGCGGGGTGCCGTGGTAGGCGACCGCACGGGAGATGACCTTGTACTTGGTCGGCTTGCCCCGGAGCTTGAAGTACTGCTTGGCCAGCTTCCAGGCGGTCTCGACGGCCTCGCCGCCGCCGGTGGTGAAGAAGACCTTGTTCAGGTCGCCCGGGGCGTGGTCGGCGAGCCGCTCGGCCAGCTCGACGGCCTTCGGGTGGGCGTAGGACCACACCGGGAAGAAGGCCAGCTCCTGGGCCTGCTTGGCGGCGGTCTCGGCGAGTTCCGTACGGCCGTGACCGGCCTGGACCACGAACAGACCCGCGAGACCGTCGAGGTAGCGCTTGCCCTTGTCGTCGTAGATGTAGGTGCCCTCACCCCGGACGATGGTCGGCACGGGTGAGTTCTCGTACGAGGACATGCGGGTGAAGTGCATCCACAGGTGGTCGTACGCGGTGCGGCTGAGGTCCTTGGTGCTCACGGTTATCGGGTCCTCACGGTTATCGGGTTCCCCACATGTAGGTCTGCTTCTTGAGCTTCAGGTAGACGAAGCTCTCGGTGGAGCGCACTCCGGGCAGGGACCGGATGCGTTTGTTGATGACGTCCAGCAGGTGGTCGTCGTCCTCGCAGACGATCTCGGCGAGGATGTCGAACGAGCCCGCGGTCATCACCACGTACTCGACTTCCGACATGTCGGTCAGCGCGTCAGCGATCTTCTCGACATCGCCCTCGGCGTTGATCCCGACCATCGCCTGCCGGCGGAAGCCCACGGTGAGCGGGTCCGTGACGGCGACGATCTGCATCACGCCCTGGTCCAGCAGCTTCTGCACGCGCTGGCGCACGGCCGCCTCGGACAGGCCGACGGCCTTGCCGATCGCGGCGTACGGCCGGCGGCCGTCCTCCTGGAGCTGCTGGATGATGGCGAGGGAGACGGCGTCCAGCTGGGGACTGCCGCCGTTCCTCGACTCGCGGGACGAGTCCCTCTGGTCTGCGCTTCGACTGGCCACGAGCTCACTCTGCACGACGTCTCGACAGTTTCGCAAGGCCCCGGCGATGAAATTCGTTGTTTGCGAGACCGGAGTTTGCGGATTTCGCAGAACTGGTGCCGGTGGGGGTGTTGAAAACGTGGGTGCGCCGACTAGGGTGGGTGTCTCAGTGATTGGACAGCTTGAACCAGATCAGGAGGCCGGCAGTGAGCACCGAGCTGCGTCGTCTGCGCAACTACATCGACGGTGAGTTCCGGGACGCCGCCGACGGACGGACCACCGAGGTGGTCAACCCCGCGACGGGCGAGGCGTACGCGACCGCGCCGCTGTCCGGGCAGGCGGACGTGGACGCCGCCATGGAGGCCGCGGCCCGCGCCTTCCCGGGCTGGCGCGACACCACGCCGGCCGAGCGGCAGAAGGCCCTCCTGAAGATCGCGGACGCGTTCGAGGAGCGCGCCGAGGAGCTGATCGCGGCCGAGGTGGAGAACACCGGCAAGCCGGTCGGGCTCACCCGCTCCGAGGAGATCCCGCCGATGGTCGACCAGATCCGCTTCTTCGCGGGTGCGGCCCGGATGCTGGAGGGCCGCTCGGCCGGCGAGTACATGGACGGGATGACCTCGATCATCCGCCGCGAGCCGGTCGGCGTCTGCGCCCAGGTCGCGCCGTGGAACTACCCGATGATGATGGCCGTGTGGAAGTTCGCCCCGGCCATCGCCGCGGGCAACACGGTCGTCCTGAAGCCGTCGGACACCACCCCGGCCTCGACCGTCCTGATCGCCGACATCATCGGCTCGATCCTGCCCAAGGGCGTCTTCAACGTCATCTGCGGCGACCGCGACACCGGCCGCATGATGGTCGAGCACGAGGTCCCGGCGATGGCCTCCATCACCGGCTCCGTACGCGCCGGCATGTCCGTCGCCGAGTCCGCCTCCAAGGACCTCAAGCGGGTCCACCTGGAGCTGGGCGGCAAGGCCCCGGTCGTCGTCTTCGAGGACACCGACATCGCCAAGGCCGTCGAGGACATCTCGGTGGCGGGCTTCTTCAACGCCGGCCAGGACTGTACGGCCGCGACCCGTGTCCTCGTCCAGGAGTCCATCCACGACGAGTTCGTGGCCGCGCTCGCCAAGGCCGCGTCCGAGACGAAGACGGGTCAGCCGGACGACGAGGACGTGCTCTTCGGCCCGCTGAACAACCCCAACCAGCTGAAGCAGGTCGCCGGCTTCATCGACCGCCTGCCGGCCCACGCCAAGGTCGAGGCCGGCGGCCAGCAGGTCGGTGACAAGGGCTACTTCTACGCCCCGACCGTCGTCTCCGGCCTGAAGCAGGACGACGAGATCGTCCAGAACGAGGTCTTCGGCCCGGTCATCACCGTCCAGTCCTTCACCGACGAGGACCAGGCCGTCGAGTGGGCCAACGGCGTCGAGTACGCCCTCGCCTCCTCGGTGTGGACCAAGGACCACGCCCGCGCGATGCGCATGTCCAAGAAGCTCGACTTCGGCTGCGTGTGGATCAACACCCACATCCCGCTGGTCGCCGAGATGCCGCACGGCGGCTTCAAGAAGTCCGGCTACGGCAAGGACCTGTCGGCGTACGGCTTCGAGGACTACACGCGCATCAAGCACGTGATGACCTCGCTGGACGGCTGACGGTCCCCGCGTCCGGCCGTCGCCCGGCCCGGGGCGCGGAGGAGCCGGTCGCCCGGTTCCCCGCGCCCCTCCGGGCGGTTGATCGACAAGGTGCCGGATCCGCGACGGCCCGCTCGACGCAGCGTCGATTGTCTCCGCGCCCGGCGGAGCGGCATCCTGCCGGGGTGCCCCTGACTTCCTCCCGTACGCCCCTGCCGTCCCGCCGTTCCCTCCTCGCCGCCCTCGGCGGCACCGCCGCGCTCGGTGCCCTCGCCGGCTGCGGGGTGCCCGCCGCCTATGTGGCGCCCGGTGACCGGGCCGTCGCCGACCGGTCCGCGGGCGAGAAGAGGCTGACCTGGGCCAACTGGCCGCTCTACATCGACACCGACGACGACGACCCCGGCCGGCGGCCCACGCTGGAGGCCTTCGAGAAGCGCACCGGCGTCTCCGTCGACTACGTCGAGGAGATCAACGACAACGACGAGTTCTTCGGCAAGATCAGCCCCGCGCTGATGAACCGCCGCTCCACCGGCCGCGACCTGATCGTCATCAGCGACTGGATGTGCGCCCGGTACGTCCGGCTGGGCTGGGTGCAGGAGATGGACCGCGCCCGCCAGCCGAACGTGGCCCGCCACCTCGACCCGCTGCTGCGCTCGCCCGCCTTCGACAAGGGCCGCCGCTTCACCGTGCCGTGGCAGTCCGGCATCACCGGCGTCGCCTACAACCGCCGCAAGCTCGGCCGCGAGATACGCGCTGTCGCCGACCTGTGGGCGCCGGACCTCAAGGGCCGGGTGACCCTGCTGTCCGGTCTGGACGAGGCGTTCGCGCTGCTCATGCAGGGCAACGGCGTCGACGTCACCCGCTGGACCAGGGACGACTTCCACCGGGTCTGCGAACAGGTGGAGCGCGAGGTCCGACGCGGCCAGATCCGCCGGTTCACCGGCAACGACTACACCAAGGACCTGGTCAGCGGGGACGTCCTCGCCTGCCAGGCGTACTCCGGCGACGTCATCCAGCTCCAGGCGGACAACCCCGACATCCGCTTCGTCGTCCCCGAGGAGGGCGCCGAGCTGTGGGCGGACTCCCTGATGATCCCGAACCGGGCCGGCCACAAGGCCAACGCCGAGCGCCTGATCGACTTCTACTACGACCCCGAGGTCGCCGCGGAGCTGGCCGCCTGGGTCACCTACGTCTGCCCGGTGCCGGCCGCCCGGGCGATCCTGGCCGCAGCCGAGGACCGGGACACCGCGGCCCTCGCCGACAACCCGCTGATCTTCCCCGACGCCGACCCGACTCTGCGCGGGCGGCTCGCCGTCGCCCGGGACATCACGCCCGCGGAACGCGTCGAGTTCGCCGGGCGCTGGAACAGGATCGTGGGACTCTAGCCGCTCACTTCAGACCGCTGAGCATGACACCCCGGATGTAGTGCTTCTGCAGCAGCAGGAAGAGCAGCAGGACCGGCAGGATGCTCAGCACGAGGCCGGCCATGACGACGGGCATGGTGCGGGCCGGGTCGACGTGGTCCTGCAGGAGCTGGATGCCGACCGGCAGCGTCATCACGTCCGGGTTCGCGGTCGAGACCAGCAGTGCCCAGATGTACTCGTTCCAGGCGTCGACGAAGGTCAGCAGTCCGAGCGTCACCAGGACCGGCTTGGTCTGCGGGACCACGATCCGCCACCACACGGTGAACTCGCCGGCCCCGTCGATGCGCGCGGCCTCCAGGACCTCGTCCGGGATCGCCACCATGAACTGGCGCATCAGGAAGATCCCGAAGCCGTTGACGAGGAACGGCACGGCGAGCGCCACGATGCTGACGGTCAGGCCGGCGCCGCCGCGTCCGAGCAGGTCGTTGCCGCCCGCCAGCGGCCAGTGCACCAGGATCAGGAAGCGCGGGACGAAGAACAGGAACGGCGGGAACATCATCGTGGCCAGCACCAGGCGGAAGACGAGGTCCCGGCCGGGAAAGCGGAGTTTGGCGAGCGCATAGCCGGCCAGCGACGACGTGAGCAGGACCGAGCCGGTGATCACGGCGGTGGCGACGACGCTGTTGCGGAAGAGCACCGGTAGGTCCAACTGGTCGACCGCGGCCCGGTAGTTGGACAGGTCGAACGCCTTCGGCAGGAACCGGTACGGCAGCGTCCCGGCCTCGCCGGGGCCCTTGAAGGACGTCATCACCATGTCGAGGAACGGCACCACCGTGAGCACGGCGCCGGTCACCACCACCAGGTACGACAGCCACGGGAAACGACGGCGGCTCATGCGTCCTCCCCCTTCCGCCGGAAGATCCACAACTGGGCCAGGGTGACCGCGAGGACCACCAGGAACAGCACGAAGGCGGCGGCGCTCGCGGTGCCCCAGTCGCCGTAGGAGAAGGCCTGCCGGTACATCTCCAGCGCGGCCACGTCGGTCGCGTCGCCCGGGCCGCCCTTGGTCATCACGGTGATCAGCGCGAACGACTGCAGACCGGTCAGGAACTGGGTGACGCACACGAACAGCAGGGCCGGCCGCAGCAGCGGCAGGGTGATCCGGAAGAAGACGGTGACCGCTCCGGCGCCGTCGAGCGCGGCGGCCTCGTAGTACGACTCGGGGACGGCCTTCAGCCCGGCGGTCAGCACGAGGATCGCCGAGCCCAGCGAGGCCCAGGCCTGGACGACCACGACCGAGGGCAGCGCGGTGCCGGGGTCCGCGAGGAACGCCACCGAGCCGGCGCCGAGGGCGTTGAGGACGCCGTTGACCAGGCCGCCCGGCTCGTACATGTACTTCCACACGTTGCCGACGGCGACGACGGTCGTGACGATCGGCAGGAAGTACAGCGTGCGCCACACCCCCTGGAACCGCAGCCGGTCGATGCAGGTGGCGACGAGCAGGGAGCCGGCGAGGGCGAGCGCCACGGTGCCGAGGGCGAACAGCAGGGTGTTGGTGAGGACCGGGGTCAGGAACGTCGATCCGGCCGCGAACAGGGCGGTGAAGTTGTCCGGGCCGACCGGGTCGATGCCGCCCAGGTCGAAACCGGTCCAGCGGGACAGCGACAGCAGCAGCGCGAAGCCGAGCGGCAGGACGAGGAAGACCGCGAAGAACAGCAGGGCCGGCGCCAGGAACAGGTAGGCGACGACGCTCTGGCGGCGCCGGCGCCGGGTACGGCCGCCGGTGCCGGGGGCCGCCGGCCGCGCGCCGGGCTCCGCCCGCCCGGTCGGCTCCGGCGCCAGGACGTTCACCACGCGCGCGACACCTCCTGGTCGACCTGGCGGCGGATGGTGCGCAGGGCCTGGTCGACCGACTGCTGTCCCGTCCACATCGCCTCGATGCTCGTGCGCAGCAGCGACTTGGCCCGCTGCGCGCCCGGCACGTTCGGCTCCGGCACCGCGTACCCCAGCGCGTCCAGGAACGGGCGCAGGTTAGGATCCCGGCCGGTGCCGCCCGCGCCGAGCAGCGTCCGCATGTCGCCGGCGCGGCCGGTCAGCGAGCCGACCGACACCTGGAGGGCGCTCATCCGGGTCGCCGTCACGCCCTTCACCGTCACTGTCCCGGTGTTCAGCCAGCGCAGGAACTCCCAGGCCTCGCGCGGGTGCCGGCTGGCCGTGTTGACCCCGAGCATGAAGCCGGTGCAGAGCGTGGCAGGCCGGTCGCCGGCCCGGGGGACCGGCACGGGCGCGACCCCGACGTCCCGGTAGTCCCGGCCCATCAGAGCCTTCAGGCTGCCCGACCACCAGCCGGCGCTCACCACCATGGCGACCTGCCCGGACGCGAACGCCCGGTAGACGTTGACGCCGGGATCGCTCGCCCCCTCGGCCACCAGGCGGTGCTCCAGACCGAACACGGCCCGCCCGGCCGGCGAGTCGATGGCGGTGCTCCGGCCGTCCTCGGACACGAACGTTCCGCCGGCCGCGTTGAGCAGGGCGAGGGTCTGGCCGACGGTGGTGGAGTCGTCGTACGTCGACAGCCCGAACCCCTGGACCAGCGTGTTGCCGTACCGGTCCCGCCGGGTGGTGCGGTACGCCGTGTCCTCCAGCTCCCGCCAGGTGCGCGGCGGGCCGTCGACGCCGGCCGCGCGCAGCAGCCGCTTGTTGTAGTACAGGGCGTACGTCTGCACCTCGGTCGGATAGCCGTAGACCGTGCCGCCCACCGAGGCCGCGCCGACCGCCGCCTCGCCGTAGCCGCGCCGGATCTCCGCGGCGTGCTCGGGCGGGGCGGGCCGCAGGACGCCGGCCCGCACCAGCTGGCCGTTCCACAGGCAGTACGGGTGGAGGATGTCGGCGCCCTGCCCGGCGGCCTGCCGGACCATGAACGTGGTCAGCAGGTCGGAGAACTCCACGGCGGTCGTCTCCACCTTGACCCGGTCGTGCGTGGCGTTCCACTCGTCGACCGGGCCGCGCAGCGCCTCCTTCAGTTCCCCGCTCGCGTAGTGGGAGAGCAGGGTGAGGACGATCGGATCCCCGGGCCGCCCGGTGCCCCGGTGCGGTGCGGCGCACCCGGAGGCGAGCAGCGCCGAGGGGAGCGCCAGCGCGAAGTGACGGCGGCTCAGACCGCCGCCGCGGTGGGACGGACTCACCGGGCGGCCTCCCGGCGCAGCACACGGAACACCCGGGTCGTGCGGAAGCCGGCCGTGCGGTACAGGTGGGCCGCGGGGGAGCGCTCGCCGGTCCACAGGAACCACGCGGAGTGCGCGCCGCGCGCCCGCATCCGCTCCAGGACCAGGTGCAGCAGGACCTTGCCGAGCCCGGTGCCGCGCATCTCCTCCAGCACGCCGAACGGACCGAACCGCTCGTCCGCCGACTCGTACGCGCCGTGCATCGCCCACCCGGCCAGCCGGCCCGCGGGGTCCCGGACCACCACGATCCGGTCGAGCGGTGTGCCCGCGGCGAGACACTCCCGGATCGCCCGCGCCCAGTCGGCGGTGAAGTGCTTCCCGGCGAGCGCCACGAGGTCCACCAGGTCGTCGTCGCAGGGGGTGGCGAACCGGTGGCCCCGCGCCGTCAGTTCGTCCCGGCGGCGCGCCGCGTCGTCCGGGAGGCGGTAGCCGACCAGGGAGCGGTCCATCGCCGCCGCCTCGTACAGCGTGCGGAAGCCCAGGGACGCGAGGAGCCCGGCCGCCTCCGGGTACGCCTCCGCGTCCAGGCCGGGCAGGACGTAGTTCGGGGTGTACGCGGAGAAGTCCACCCGGGTGCGGCCGTGGCCGTGCAGCCAGTCGAGGGCCTCGGTCAGCAGCCGGCGGCCGAGGCCGCGCCCGCGGGCGGCCGGGTCCACGAAGAAGAACGGGATCCAGCCCTGCTCCGGCTCCAGGTCGGTGCCGGTCATCGGGGTCAGCCGGCGCACCGCGTAGGCGGCGCCGACGACACGGTCCCCGTCGACGGCGACGCGCAGCCCCTCGGGGTCGAAGTTGGCGTCGAGCAGCACCAGGGAGCGGAAGCGGTCCGCGGTGACGGGGTCGGCCGGCGCGCTCCGGCGCCACGCCTCCACCAGCCGCGGGCCGTCGCCCACGCGGAAGCCGCGGATCCCGGCCTGGGTTGTCGTCGTGCGAGCGGTCATCGACGGGGGTCCTTTTCCGGTCTCAGGGGTAGAGCAGCGCGTCGTCGCCGGCCCACCGGCCCGGCGGTGCCGGCGGATCGCACAGCGGCAGCGGGTCCTCGCCCGCGTCGATCGCGCGCCGCAGCCGGTCGGACCCCCACAGCAGGTCGATGAAGTGCCGCTCGCCGGCCTCGGCGGGGGGCCGCCAGGCGAAGTCGTCCGGGTACAGCCGGCGCAGCGTGGCGAGCATCGCGACGGCGGTGCGGACCGGGGCGAAGGCGGTGCGGTCGGTGAGGTGGAGCTGGACCCCGCGCAGCGGCCGTCCGGCGTGCCGGTGGAAGGCCGGTACGAACCGCAGCTCACGGAAGCGCACTCCGGGAAGGGCCAGTTCGGCGAGCGCGGGCGCGAACCGGGCGTCGACGTACGGGGCCCCGACGATCTCGAAGGGCTGCGTGGTGCCCCTGCCTTCGGAGAGATCGGTCCCCTCGAACAGACAGGTGCCGGGGTAGACGGCGGCCGTGGCGGGCCTCGGCATGTTCGGCGAGGGCGCGACCCACGGCAGACCGGTGGCCTCCGCGGTCGTGGCGCGCCGCCAGCCGGCCGCCTCGATCACCGTCAGGTCGGCTGCGCGGCCGGCCGCCCGGGGCACGGCGGAGGCGTTGAGCCACCGGGCCAGTTCACCGCAGGTGAGGCCGTGCCGGACGGGGATCGGCGCCCGCCCGACGAAGCTCGCCCACGCGGGGTCGAGCGGCGGGCCCTCGCTGACGAGTCCGCCCAGGGGGTTGGGCCGGTCGGCGACCACGAACCGCACGCCCGTACGGGCCGCCGAGACCATCAGGTCGTACATCGTCCACACGTAGGTGTAGAACCTCGCCCCGATGTCCTGCAGGTCGTACACCAGGGCGTCGACGCCGCTGTCGGTCAGCAGCTTGTCGAGGCGTTCGCCCTCGCACCGGTAGGTGTCGTGGACCGGCAGCCCGGTGCCGGGGTCCGTCCGGGCGGCCTCGCTCTCGCCGGCCTGGCCGGTGCCGTGCAGCCCGTGTTCGGGGCCGAACAGGGCGACCAGCCGCGCGCCGGCCTCCAGCAGCGCGGGCGCGGCCGGGCGCAGGTCGGGCAGGACACCGGTGTGGTTGGTCACCAGCCCGAGCCGGCCGGGCCCGGCGAGCGAGGGCGCCGCGTGCAGTCGTGCGATCCCGGGCGTCACCGCGACGCGGCCGTCCGTGCCCATGCCCTGCCCCCGTCTGCCGGTGACCTCTCGAAGCGGTGGGGGGAATGTACTTGCATGTCCGGTAATTCCGCAATGACGACGTGCCGTTCCACGGTTTTGAACATGTTCAATTCCAAGCGTAGGCTCCTGCCATGAGCGACAGAGCCGCCCTGCTCAAGGGCATCCGTGTCTGGCTGGCCCTCTTCGTCGTGTGCCTCGTCCTGAGCGGGGCCACCGCCTTCCCGCTGGTCCACGAACTGCGCTGGACCGAGGAGGCGTTGCGGGCGCTGTCCGTCCCGGAGCACCTGCCCGGCCTGGCGGCGTGGATCTCCCGGGTGCGGGAGGGGCTGGACACGGTCGACGCCGAGTACCCCTTCGTCCTGTACGGCACCGACTGGCTGGCCTTCGCCCACCTCGTCATCGCGGTCGCGTTCTACGGCCCGTACCGCGACCCCGTCCGCAACATCTGGGTGGTCGAGTTCGGGATGATCGCCTGCGCCGGCATCATCCCGCTCGCCCTCGTGTGCGGACCCCTCCGCGGGATCCCCTTCTGGTGGAGCGTGATCGACATGTCCTTCGGGGTCTTCGGGATCGTCCCGCTGTACGTCGTACGGAAGAAGACCAGGCGACTGGAGGCGCTCGGCGCACCGGCCGTCAGCGGTTGAAGGCGGGGTACGCGAAGCGCTGGGCGACGGCCAGGCCGTCGCCCTTCGCGTCCGTGGCGTTGACCGAGTAGACCAGGGTGCGGGACAGGTCCGGGGTCGCCGCGATCACCGTCGCGTACCCCGGCCGGGAACCGGTCTTGCCCCAGATCACCCTGCCGTTCGCCTCGAACCGCTCCAGCGCCGCGCCGTACCGCGCCCCGGGCACGTCCGGCAGCGTGAACATCTCCCGCAGCTGCGGCTCGGGCACCACCCGGCCGCGGAACAGCCCCACCAGCAGCCGCTCCAGATCGGCGGTGGTCGAGATCAGGTCACCGGCCGCCCAGCGGTCGGACATGTTCCAGTCGGTCACGTCGACCAGCCTGCCGTCGATCCAGTCGTACCCCCGGTTGTGCGGCCCGTGGATCCGGGGGTCCGTGCCGGCCGGGAACGAGCTGTGCCGCATGCCGAGCGGCCGGAAGACGCGCACCGCGGCCTGGTGCGCGTACGAGTCGCCGGTCACCTTCTCGACGAGCATCCCGAGCACGGTGTAGTGGATGTTGCCGTAGCTCTGCCGCGTGCCCGGCGCGTACGCCGGGCCCTCCGCCACGGAAGCCGCCACGACCTGCCGGGGCGTCAGGGTCTCGAAGCGGTGCGGATAGCCGTCCTCCACGGTGTCGCCGAGGGACGGGCCCGGGCGCAGGCCGCTGGTGTAGTTCAGCAACTGCCGTACGGTGATCGGCGCGAACTCCTCGGTGAGCAGGCCCGGCAGATACCGCTGCACGGTGCCGTCCAGGTCGATCCGGCCCTCCGCGGCCAGTTGCAGCACGATCGACGCCGTCACCACCTTCGTCACCGAACCGGCCCGGAACCGCGCGTTCTCCAGGGCCGGCGCCCCGCTGCGGACGTCGTGAACGCCGGCCGTCCCGCGCCAGGTCCCCTCGCCGCCGACGCGGAGCAGCGCCGCGGTGGCGTCGTGGTCGGGCAGCCCGGCGATCGCGGCGGCGAGGGCCTCCGAGTCCGGGCCCGCCGTGGCCCGGGCGGACACCGGGGGCGCGGGCGCGGCGAACGCGGGGGCGGCCAGCGGTCCGGCGGCCAGCGCGGTGACGACGGCGGCGGTCAGGAGAACGGAACGGCGGGTGGGGCGCATACAGGGCTCCTTGGACGACGTTGCGGCGCCGGAAGACGCTTCGTGATCATCTTCCGGGGCCGGGAGCGCGATGCGGATCCTCACCGAGGAGGGCGTACGACCCTTGCCCGGCCCTGACCAACCAGCCCCCGACCTCGGGGAGTTGTCCGGGACAGCCCCTACGGGTGGGGCCGGCCGGGCCCGTTGGCCGCGGCCCGGCCGTCGCGGGTGCGGTGGGAGCACTCCGGGGGCTAGACGGGGCCGCGGTCTGCGGTGCGCAGGGCCTGCAGGACGCCGATCCGGTTCGTCGTGATCGAGTCGACGCCCAGGTCCAGCAGGCGGCTCATCGAGCGGCGGGTGTCCGGGGTCCACACCGACAGCAGCAGGCCGTCGTGGTGGACGCGGGCCGCCAGCTCCCGGCTCACCAGGGAGAAACGGTAGTTGAGCCAGCGCGGGCGGATCGCGGCCAGCAGCGCGGGCCGGGGCGGGGCCAGGGTCGTCCAGGTCAGGGCGATCTCGGCGGCCGGGTCGGCGGCGCGGACGGCCAGCATCGCCTCGGCGTGCGCGCTGTAGTAGACGCGGTCCCGGGCCCCGCTCTGCCGGACCGCGTCCAGGGTCCGCTCCACCGTACGGCGGCCGACCGGCCCGCACAGGTCCACCATCACCCTGCTGTCCCCGGTCGCGGCCAGCGCCTCCGCCAGCGTCGGCACCCCGCCCGCCGTGAGCCCGCGCAGCTCGTCGGCGGACAGCGCGCCCAGCGGACGGTCGACCTCCCACAGCCGCCGCAGCGTGTCGTCGTGCAGCAGCACGGGCACGCCGTCGCGGGTGAGCCGGACGTCGACCTCGACGGCGTCCGCGCCCCGGTCGAGCGCGGACCGCAGTGAGTCGAGCGTGTTCTCGCGGAAACGGTAGGGGTCGCCGCGGTGTGCCACGGCGGTCACGGTCTGCATGGCCCCCATTGTGGTGGGTGTCAGGAGGCCGGCCAGGCGGCGGTGTAGGTGTCGATCTCCGCGATGATCCGCGCCTTGCCCGCCGGGTCCAGGAAGGAGGCCTCGACCGCGTTCCTGGCGAGGTCCGCCAGGCCCCGCTCGTCCAGGTCCAGCAGCCGGGCGGCCACCGCGTACTCGTTGTTCAGGTCGGTGCCGAACATCGGCGGGTCGTCGGAGTTGATCGTGACCGGCACCCCGGCCCGGGCGAACTCCCTGATCGGGTGCTCCTCCAGGGTGCGGACCGCGCGGGTGGCGATGTTGGAGGTCGGGCACACCTCCAGCGGGATGCGGTGCTCGGCGAGGTGGGCGAGCAGCCTGGGGTCCCGGGCGGAACTGGTGCCGTGCCCGATGCGCTCGGCACGCAGGTCGGTCAGCGCGTCCCACACCGTCTCCGGGCCGGTCGTCTCCCCGGCGTGCGGGACGGAGCGCAGACCGGCGGCGATGGCCCGGTCGAAGTACGGCTTGAACTGCGGCCGGGGCACGCCGATCTCCGGGCCGCCGAGCCCGAACGACACCAGGCCCTCCGGGCGGACCCGGTCCTCGGTGGCCAGCCGCGTGGTCTCCTCGGCCGCCTCCAGGCCCGCCTCGCCGGGGATGTCGAAGCACCAGCGCAGTACGGTCCCGAACTCGGCCTCGGCCGCCTTCCGGGCGTCCTCGATCGCGTCCATGAACGCGCGCTCGTCGATGCCGCGCCGGGTGGAGGAGAAGGGGGTGATGGTCAGCTCGGCGTACCGCACCTGCTGCCGGGCCATGTCACGGGCCACCTCGTAGGTGAGCAGCCGGACGTCCTCCGGGGTGCGGATGAGGTCCACCACCGACAGGTACACCTCGATGAAGTGCGCGAAGTCGGTGAACGTGAAGTAGTCGGCCAAGGCCTCGGGGTCGGTGGGGACCTTGGAGTCGGGGTGGCGGGCGGCCAGTTCCGAGACGATGCGGGGGGAGGCGGAGCCGACGTGGTGGACGTGCAGTTCGGCCTTGGGCAGTCCGGCGATGAAGGCGTGCAGATCGCGGTCGGCGGTGCCGGTGGCGGGTACGGAGCTGTCGGTCAAGGGGGCCTCCCCGGGACGGGCGCCCGCGGTGGGGACGGTGCCCCGTCCGTGGTGCGGGCGCGGTGATCGGCTGATCGGTGACGCGGGATCATCGTAGGCCCCGGGCCACCGCGCCCCGCCCTGCCCGTAGCATGACGGGACGTCCAGCGAGGGGGTCCTTCCACCATGTCCGACGAGGCGCGGCAGCCCATACCCGACCAACAGCCGACCGGACCCCACCAGGAGCCGGCCCGCCTGTCCCTGTCGAAGGAACAGGAACGGACGGGGGCGGAGCCGGTAGCTGGGGGTCAGTGGGAGCCGGTGCCGGTGGCGGATTCGGCGGCGGCGGAGACGGACCGGTGGGCGTCGGCGGATGTCCGGGAGCCGGCGTCGGATGGCCGGCGCGCGCCCGTGGCGGACCGGACGGTGCCGGGAGCGGACCGGGAACCCGTCCAGGACGCCGTTCCAGGCCTCGGCTCCGCCGCCGGTCGGGACCAGGCGACCGTCCACGACGCCGTCCCGGGTTCCGGCTCCGTCACCGGTCGGGACCAGGCAGCCGTCCACGGCGCCGTTCCGGGCCTCGGATCCTTCCCCGGCCAGAACCAGGCGGCCGTCCCGGCCCCCGGCTCCGTCCACGATCAGCAGACGCTGACCTCCTTGCCGACGGCCGCGCCCGCCGACGACGGTCGTGCGGCCTGGGCCAGTCCGGCCGGCGGATTCGCACCCCCGGCTTCCGGGTCGACCGCCCAGCCGGCGAACCCCTTCGCACCCCCGGCTCCCGGCCCGTCCGCGCAGCAGCCGAACCCCTTCGCACCGCCCGCGGCCGAGCAGCAGCCCAACCCCTTCGCGCCGCCCGCCCCCGTACCGCAGCCGAACCCCTTCGCGCCCCCGGCGAACCCCTTTCCTCCGCACGCGGGCGCGGACCCGGTGCCTCCGCCGCCCATCGCGCCGGACGGCCCCGGCCAGGTGCCGTACGGCTACCCGGGCACCATGCCGGCGTACGGTTACCCGGGCCCGCAGCAGACCCCGTACACGCCCTATCCCGCCGGCACCGGGTACGGCTGGCCCGGCATGCAGATGCCCCCGAGCAACGGCATGGGGACCGCCTCGCTGGTGCTGGGCATCATCTCGGCGGTCGGTTTCCTCATGTGGCCGGTCGCCCTCGTGCTGGGCATCCTGGCCCTGATCTTCGGCGGGATCGGCCGGGGCAAGGCCGGCCGCGGCGAGGCGACGAACCCGGGCGTGGCCCTGGCCGGCATCATCTGCGGCGCCGCGGGGATCGTCCTGGTGCTGGGCCTGTTCGCCCTGATCATCGCGGCACGCGGCTGACGCGACACGACACCGAGCGGACCGGCGTCGGCAGCCCCGAGGGGAACCGGCAGCCGGCCCCGCAACCCCGAGGGCGACGGACCACTCCTCCCGGCCCAGCCCCGCAGGGCTGCGCGCCGGATCCGCAACGCCGACGGCGTCGAACTGTTCCCTCCGACTTGGCCTCGCGGCGAACCGCCAGCCGGCCCCGCAACTCCGAGGACGTTGAACCGCTCTCCGCGGCCCAGCCCCGCAGAGCTACGCGCTGCCCCCCCCGCAACTCCGACGGCGTCGAACTGATCCACTCGGCCTAGCCCCGCAGGGCAACCGGCAGCCGGCCCCGCAACTCCGAGGACGTTGAGCCGCTCCCCGTGGCCCAGCCCCACAGGGCTGCGCGCCGGATCCGCAACGCCGACGGCGTCGAACTGTTCCCTCCGACTTGGCCTCGCGGCGAACCGGCAGCCGGCCCCGCAACTCCGAGGGCGTTGAACCGCTCTCCGCGGCCCAGCCCCGCAGAGCTACGCGCTGCCCCCCCGCAACTCCGACGGCGTCAACGCACTCCCCCCCGGCCCAGCCCCGCAGGCAACCCCCGCCCTCCCCGCAACCCCAACGGCGACAACCCCCTCCCCCCCGCCCAGCCCCGCAGGGCTACGCGCCGCCCCCCGCCAGGCGTTCCCGCGTCTCCATCAGGGCGAAGCCGAGCAGGTTCTGGCCCCGCCAGCGTTCCGGATCCGCGGCCGCCTCGTCGTTCGCTGCCAGGCCGATGCCCCAGATCCGGTCCAGGGGGCTCGCCTCCACCAGGACGCGGTCGCCGGTGCCCAGCAGGAACAGTCCGAGGTCGTCGTGGGCGGCGAACTTGTGCAGGCTGCCCTCGACCACCAGCCGGAACCGCTCCCGCTCCCAGGTCTCCTCGTCGAAGCCCCGCACCAGCCGCCCCGCCTTCTTCGCCTCGGCGGGATGCTCCGCGGCCAGCACCTTCCGCTCCGCCTCCGCGTCCCCGAAGAGGCGGGCCTTGCCGGCCATCATCCAGTGCTCGGCCGTCGCGTACCGCACCCCGTCCACCACGAACGGTGCGGGCCACCACTGGCTGAGACAGCTCGCGCCGACCCGGCCGTCCGGCCGCGGCCGGTGCCCCCAGAAGTAGAGGTACTTGATCCGGGACCCCGCCCGGACCTCCCTGATCAGGGATGCCATCCCGTCGATCTTTCCCATGCACGCGAGTGTGGCACGCACCACTGACACTCCGTCCGCCCTTTTCCGCCCCGACTCGACACCTGGTCGACAGATTCCGTCGCGTAACCAAAAGGCAACAACGGAATCACTTGTTCGGGTCCTATGGCTCTGTCAGGATCGGCACTCAAATCGAGCTGGAGCTACGCCACCCGCCCCCCAGGACGGGGTGCACGGCGGAGGAGAGCGACATGCACAACCCGGGCACCGCCACCCCGGAACGATTTCCCGCGCAGGACCGTTTCGCGGACGGCGCGCAGTTCATCGCCGGCCGGCCGGCCAGGGGCACCTCGGGCCGCCATCACACCGTGATCGACCCCGCCACCGGCGAGGAGGTGTACACCTACGAGCTGGCCGGCACCGACGACGTCGACGCGGCCGTCGCCGCCGCGCGCGCGGCCTTCCCGGACTGGGCCGCCACCACCCCGGGCGAGCGCTCGGACGCCCTGCACCGGTTCGCCGCCGTGCTCGCCGACCGCGCCGAGGAGTTCGCCCGCGCGGAGTCCCTCCAGTGCGGCAAGCCGCTGAAGCTCACCCGCGAGTTCGACGTGCCGGGCACCATCGACAACACCGCCTTCTTCGCGGGTGCCGCCCGGCACCTGCAGGGGCAGTCGGCCGGTGAGTACTCGGGCGACCACACGTCCTACGTCCGGCGCGAGCCCATCGGTGTCGTCGGCTCCATCGCGCCCTGGAACTACCCCCTCCAGATGGCCGCCTGGAAGATCCTCCCGGCGGTCGCCGCGGGCAACACCGTCGTGCTGAAGCCCGCCGAGACGACCCCGCTGACCTCGCTGCTGTTCGCGCAGGCCGCCACGGACGCGGGCATCCCGGACGGGGTGATCAACATCGTCACCGGCACCGGGAAGGAGGCCGGTGAGCACCTCGTGGGGCACCCCGACGTCGCCATGACCTCCTTCACCGGGTCCACCGCGGTCGGCAGGCGCGTCGCCGAGATCGCCACCGCGACCGTCAAGCGACTGCACCTGGAGCTGGGCGGCAAGGCGCCCTTCGTCGTCTTCGACGACGCCGACCTGACGGCCGCCGTGCACGGCGCGGTCGCGGGCGCGCTCATCAACACCGGGCAGGACTGCACGGCCGCCACGCGCGCGTACGTGCAGCGCCCGCTGTACGACGCGTTCGTGGAGCGGACGGCCGCCCTGATGGAGACGGTCCGGCTCGGCGACCCGTTCGCGCCCGGCACCGACCTCGGTCCGCTGATCTCGCACGTCCAGCGCGACCGGGTCGCCGCCTTCGTGGACCGGGCGCGCGCCTACGCGCGCGTGGTCACCGGCGGCGAGGCCCCGCAGGGCGACCTGAAGGACGGCGCCTACTACCGGCCCACGCTGATCGCCGACGCCGCCCAGGACAGCGAGATCGTCCAGGCGGAGATCTTCGGTCCCGTACTGGTCGTACTGCCGTTCGACGACGATGATGAGGGAATCCGGCTGGCCAACGACACCCCCTACGGCCTCGCCGCCTCCGCGTGGAGCACGAACGTCTACCGCGCCAACCGCGCCACCCGCGAGATCAAGGCGGGCTGCGTCTGGGTCAACGACCACATCCCGATCATCAGCGAGATGCCGCACGGCGGCTACAAGGCCTCGGGCTTCGGCAAGGACATGTCGGCGTACTCCTTCGAGGAGTACACGCAGGTCAAACACGTAATGTTCGACAACACCGCGGTGGCCGAGAAGGACTGGCACCGCACCGTCTTCGGGGACCGCTAGAGACCGACCCGGCCACCGACCAGGCCGATCCCTCCCGAAAGGGCACCACGCGCATGGAGCAGTACGAGCCCGACCGCCTGACCCCGCCCCAAGTGGCCGCCATGCGGCGCAGCCTGCGCAACGGCAGGGCCGCCCTGACCCGCCGGTCGCTGCTGCGGGCCTCCGCGAGCGGCGCGCTCGCGGCCGGCGGCCTCGGGGCGCTGAGCGGCTGCGGCATCCCCGCGGCGGGCAAGAGCCAGGGCGGCACCTCCGCCCAGGACCACTCGGCCCGCGAGAAGACCGTGAACTTTTCCAACTGGACCGAGTACATCGACGTCGACGACAGCGGCAAGCACCACCCGACGCTCGACACCTTCCGCCGGCGGACCGGGATCACGGTCAACTACACCGAGGACATCAACGACAACAACGAGTTCTTCGGCAAGATCAAGCCGCAGCTCGCCGCGGGCCAGGACACCGGCCGCGACATCATCGTCCTCACCGACTGGCTGGCCGCCCGGCTGATCCGCCTCGGCTGGGTGCAGAAGCTCGACCCGTCGAACCTGCCGCACGCGTACAGCAACCTCTCGGCCCAGTTCCGCAACCCCGACTGGGATCCCGGGCGGGCCTACTCGTACCCCTGGCAGGGCATCTCCACCGTCATCGCCTACAACAGGAAGGCGCTCGACGGCATCGAGGTGAAGTCGGTCTCCGACCTGCTCGACAACCCCAGGCTCAAGGGGCGCGTCGGCTTCCTGTCGGAGATGCGGGACTCCGTCGGCATGACCCTGCTCGACATGGGCAAGGACCCGGCGAAGTTCACCGACGACGACTTCGACGCGGCGATCGCCCGCCTCCAGAAGGCCGTCGACAAGGGCCAGATCCGCCGCTTCACCGGCAACGACTACACCTCCGACCTGACCAAGGGCGACTTCGCGGCCTGCGTCGCCTGGGCGGGTGACGTGGTCCAGCTCAAGGCGGACAGCCCGGACGTCGACTTCGTCATCCCGGACAGCGGCTACATGACGTCGACCGACAACATGTGCGTCCCCAACAAGGCACGGCACAAGACGAACGCCGAGCGGCTCATGGACTTCTACTACGAGCCCGAGCAGGCCGCCGCGCTCGCCGCGTACATCAACTACGTGACGCCGGTCGACGGCGTGCAGCCCTACCTTGCGAAGATCGACAAGGACGTGGCGGAGAACCCGCTGATCGTCCCCGACAAGGCCATGCAGGCGAAGTCCCATGCCTTCCGCTCCCTGAGCCAGAAGGAAGAGACGGCCTACGAAGGAAAGTTCGCGAAGCTCACAGGGGCGTGACGACGATGAAGACGACACCAGACAACAGCGGCGACGTCCGCCTCTCCGGCATCTCCAAGACCTACGGCTCCTTCACCGCCGTACACCCGCTGGACCTGACCGTGCCCGAGGGCTCCTTCTTCGCCCTGCTCGGCGCCTCCGGCTGCGGCAAGACCACCACCCTGCGCATGATCGCCGGCCTGGAGGAACCTTCCTCCGGGACCGTGCGCCTCGGCGACCAGGACGTCACGCACCTGCCGCCGTACAAACGGCCGGTCAACACGGTCTTCCAGTCCTACGCCCTCTTCCCGCACCTCGACATCTTCGAGAACGTCGCCTTCGGCCTGCGCCGGCGCGGCATCAAGAGCGTCAAGAAGCAGGTCGAGGAGATGCTGGAGCTGGTCCAACTGGGCGAGCAGGCACGCAAGAAGCCGCACCAGCTCTCCGGTGGCCAGCAGCAGCGGGTCGCGGTGGCCCGCGCACTGATCAACCACCCCAAGGTGCTCCTGCTCGACGAGCCGCTCGGCGCCCTCGACCTCAAGCTGCGCCGCCAGATGCAGCTGGAGCTCAAGCGCATCCAGACCGAGGTCGGCATCACCTTCGTGCACGTCACGCACGACCAGGAGGAGGCCATGACCATGGCCGACACGGTCGCCGTGATGAACGCGGGCCGGGTGGAGCAGCTCGGCTCGCCGGCCGACCTGTACGAGAACCCGCAGAGCACCTTCGTCGCGAACTTCCTCGGCACCTCCAACCTCATCGAGGCCGAGGTCGACACGAAGAACGGCGACGACCTCGTGCTCAAGGCGGGCGGCGGCAAACTGGTGCTGCCCGAGGCGCGATGTTCCGCCCCGACGACGGCCGGCGGCAAGGTCCTAGTTGGCATCCGCCCGGAGAAGATCTCCCTCACGCACGCCGACGACGCGGGGGACATCCCGGCGGGCCGCAACCGCCTCACCGGCAAGATCGCCGACGCCAGCTTCATCGGCGTCTCCACGCAGTACGTCATCGACAGCCCCGTCTGCGACGAACTCGCGGTGTACGTCCAGAACGTCGAGCGGGACGGCCGGCTCGTCCCCGGCGCCGACGTCGTCCTGCACTGGAGCCCGGCCCACACCTTCGGGCTGGACGCCACCCAGGACATCGACGCGGGCACCGAGGAAGAGGTCGCCGCCTGATGTCCACACTCTCCGAGGCGCCCCCGCCCCTCGCCCCCGCGGAACCCGCGCGCAAGGCCCCGCGCAGACGCGGCCGGTTCACGCCGTACTGGCTGCTGCTGCCCGGCATGCTGTGGCTGATCGTCTTCTTCGCGCTGCCGATGCTCTACCAGGCCTCCACCTCCGTGCAGCAGGGCTCCCTGGAGGAGGGCTACAAGGTCACCTGGCACTTCGCGACCTACTGGGACGCGCTGTCCGCGTACTGGCCGCAGTTCCTGCGGTCCGTGTTCTACGCCGCCGCCGCGACCGTGCTGTGCCTGCTGCTCGGCTATCCGCTGGCCTACCTCATCGCCTTCCGCGCCGGCCGCTGGCGCAACCTGATCATGATCCTGGTGATCGCGCCGTTCTTCACCAGCTTCCTGATCCGCACCCTGGCCTGGAAGACGATCCTCGCCGACAACGGCGTGGTCGTGCACACGCTGAACTCGCTGCACGTCCTGGACCTCACCAACTGGCTCGGCTGGACGGCCGGCGACCGTGTCCTCGCCACCCCGCTCGCGGTGGTGTGCGGCCTGACGTACAACTTCCTGCCGTTCATGATCCTGCCGCTGTACACCTCGCTGGAGCGGATAGACGGACGGCTGCACGAGGCGGCCGGCGACCTCTACGCCCGGCCGTGGACCACCTTCCGCAAGGTCACCTTCCCGCTGTCCATGCCGGGCGTGGTCTCCGGGACCCTGCTGACCTTCATCCCCGCGGCCGGTGACTACGTCAACGCCGAACTCCTCGGCTCCACCGACACCCGCATGATCGGCAACGTCATCCAGACGCAGTTCCTGCGCATTCTGGACTATCCGACGGCCGCGGCCCTCTCCTTCATCCTCATGGCCGCGATCCTGGCCATGGTCACGCTCTACATCCGCCGGTCCGGGACGGAGGACCTGGTCTGATGCCCTTCGTCAACTGGCTCAAGCGCCGTCTCGTCGTCATCGCCGGACTGCTGACGCTCGCCTATCTCCTGCTGCCCAACGTCATCGTCACGGTGTTCTCCTTCAACAAACCGAAGGGGCGCTTCAACTACGAATGGCAGCGGTTCTCCACGGACGCCTGGAGGGACCCGTGCGGCGTCGCCGACATGTGCGGCTCGCTGTCCCTCAGCCTCCAGATCGCCGTGTGGGCCACGGTCGGCGCCACCGTCCTCGGCACGATGATCTCCTTCGCGCTGGTCCGCTACCGCTTCCGCGCGCGCGGCGCCGTCAACTCGCTGATCTTCCTGCCGATGGCGATGCCCGAGGTCGTCATGGCCGCCTCGCTGCTCACCCTGTTCCTCAACATGGGCGCCCAGCTGGGCTTCTGGACGATCCTGATCGCCCACATCATGTTCTGCCTGAGCTTCGTCGTCACCGCCGTCAAGGCGCGCGTGATGTCGATGGACCCGCGCCTCGAAGAGGCCGCCCGGGACCTGTACGCCGGTCCCGTGCAGACCTTCCTGCGGGTCACCCTGCCCATCGCGGCACCCGGAATCGCCGCGGGCGCGCTGCTCTCCTTCGCGCTCTCCTTCGACGATTTCATCATCACCAACTTCAACGCCGGCTCGACCGTCACCTTCCCCATGTTCGTCTGGGGATCGGCGCAGCGCGGAACGCCCGTGCAGATCAACGTGATCGGTACGGCCATGTTCCTCGTCGCCGTGCTGTTCGTCCTGACCTCGATGATCGTCACCAACCGCCGGAACAAGCAAAAGGCATAGAGGCCTTTTCGGGAATTCCTCTGTAGGGAGTTGAAATCATGGCCCCAAGCGCCATGAGCCGTGGTAAAGACAACTGGATCGCCTCTCTCTCCGAAGCCCAGCCGGTCCCGTACTGGCTGGAAGACCCCGGAAAGCCGCACGCCGAGCCCGCCCTCACCGGCACCGAGACCTGCGACCTGCTGGTCGTCGGCGGCGGCTACAGCGGACTGTGGACCGCGCTCAACGCCAAGGAGCGCGACCCGCAACGCGATGTGGTGCTGCTGGAAGGCCGCGAGGTGGGCTGGGCCGCCTCGGGCCGCAACGGCGGCTTCTGCGCCGCCTCCCTCACGCACGGCCTGCCCAACGGGCTGGCCCGCTGGCCCGACGAGATCCACGCGCTGGAGGAGCTGGGCCGGCGCAACCTCGACGAGATCGAGGCCGCGATCGCCCGGCACGGCATCGACTGCGACTTCGAACGCACCGGCGAGATCGACGTCGCCACCGAGACCTACCAGGCCTGGGAACTGCGCGATTGGCACCGGCAACTGCAGGACAAGGGGCTCGCGGACGGCATCGAGTTCCTGGACGCCGACGCCGTGCGCGAGCAGGTGAACTCGCCCACCTTCGAAGCGGGCCTGTGGGACCGCCGGGGCGTGGCCATGCTGCACCCGGCCAAGCTGGCCTGGGGCCTGAAGAAGGCCTGCCTGAAGCTCGGGGTGCGGGTGTACGAGCACACCCCCGCGCTGACCCTGAAGAGCTACGGCGCCGGGATGGCCGTACGCACCCCGTACGGTGCCGTGCGCGCCCGCCGGGTCGCCCTCGGCACCAACGTCTTCCCGAGCCTGCTGCGCCGCGTGCGCTCGTACACCGTCCCGGTCTACGACTACGCGCTGATGAGCGAGCCGCTCACCGCCGACCAGCTCGCCGCGATCGGCTGGAAGAACAGACAGGGCCTCGGGGATTCGGCCAACCAGTTCCACTACTTCCGGCTGTCCGCCGACAACCGCATCCTGTGGGGCGGCTACGACGCGATCTACCCCTACGGCGGCCGGCTCCGCGCCGAGTACGATGACCGGCCCGAGACCTACGCCAAGCTCGCGGGCCACTTCTTCACCTGCTTCCCGCAGCTGGAGGGCGTCCGCTTCACCCACGCCTGGGGCGGCGCGATCGACACCTGCTCCCGCTTCTCGGCGTTCTTCGGCACCGCCCACCAGGGCCGGGTGGCCTACGCGGCGGGTTACACGGGCCTCGGCGTCGGTGCGAGCCGGTTCGGCGCGGACGTGATGTTGGACCTGCTGGACGGGGAGCGCACCGAGCGGACGGAGCTGGAGATGGTCCGCAAGAAGCCGCTGCCGTTCCCGCCGGAGCCGTTCGCCTGGACCGGCATCGCCCTCACCAAGTGGTCCCTGGCCCGCGCGGACGCCCACGGGGGCCGGCGGAACCTGTGGCTGCGGACGATGGACCGGCTCGGGCTGGGCTTCGACAGCTGAGGGGGCTTGTACGCGCCTCTCAGGGTGCCGTCAAGTCACGTGATTCCGGAGCGTGACCCTGCTGACCGGTTCGGGCGTACTGGAAGCACGGCCTCACCGCGAGGCACCGACTTCCGTACCGGATCAGCAGGAGCCCTCATGACCCGCGTGACTCGCAAGCACGACGTAGCCCGTTCCCGGCGCAGGCTGGGCCTGGGCGCCGCGGCGGCCTCGGCCGCCTTCGTCACCGGCGGTGTCATCCTGCCGGCCGCGACCGCGACGGCGGCGCCGATGCCGCAGGCGCCGGGCACGGCTGCGCAGCACACCCGGCACGTCAAGCTCTACTGCTGGGAGAAGCACAAGTCGTCCCACTGGAAGAAGCACAAGAAGTTCTACTGCTGGGTGGAGAAGCGGAAGTACTACTGGGACGACGATCACGAGTGCTTCTACATCGTGATCAAGCAGTACCGGTACTACTTCTGGGACTCGCACCGCGACTTCCACTACTTCTGGCACCACGAGCACAAGGACAGCTGGAAGGAACGGGACCACGACGACGACCACTGGAAACAGACCCCGAACAAGCCGGACACCGACAAGCAGGACCCGGAGAAGCCGGACCCCGACGCGCAGGATCAGGGCAAGGGGACCCAGGAGGACCAGCAGGACCAGCAGGGCCAGGAGCAGGACCAGCAGGACCAGCAGCAGGACCAGCAGGGCCAGGAGCAGGACCAGCAGAATCAGGAGCAGACCGAGCAGGACCAGTCGCAGACCACGCAGACGCAGGATGACCAGCAGTCGCAGGACGACCAGCAGGCGCCTCAGGAGCAGCCGGTGCAGGATCCCGCTGCTGACGTCACGCCCGCCGACGCCGGCTGACGTCCCGGACCGGGTGTGTGGGGCAGGTCACCCGAAAGGGCGCCCGGAACCCGCGTAATGCCGGCCGCGAGCCTCCCTCTCCCTCGTGACGCAACCCGCGTCCACGAGCGAGAGGGAGGCTTCTCCATGACTGGGGCGAAGACGGCGGTCGAATGGCTGGCATCCGTCGCACCGGACCCCGAGGCCTGTCGCTGGGAGTGGGAACGCAACCCCCTCGGGGTCGCCCTGCTGCCCGCGGGCAAGGCGTGGGACGTCCTGATCCTGCCGGGTGGCCTCGGCTACCCG
The DNA here is from genome assembly GCF_040645015.1 of Streptomyces sp. NPDC046881. NCBI lineage: Bacteria > Bacillati > Actinomycetota > Actinomycetes > Kitasatosporales > Streptomycetaceae > Streptomyces > Streptomyces sp. NPDC046881. The sequence goes on from NZ_JBEYXJ010000002.1 coordinate 230,894, forward strand.
ACCCTGGACGTGCTCACCCGCGTCCTCGACCGACCCGGCCCGGTGCTCGTCGACTTCGGCGACAGCCGGGTCGGGTTCTTCGTGCCCCCGGGCACCGCGGCCCGCTGGCTCGGCACCGGCATCCGCACCGCGGGGGCCGGCACCTGGATCGTCGTGCCGTACCCGGGCCGGGCGACCCGCGGTGTGCGCTGGCTGGTGCCGCCGGACGGCTCCGGCACGCTGACCGACCCGGCGCTGCTGGAACTGGCGATGCACGAGGCGGCCGCGCGGCTGGCCAGGCGGGGGGACGGGGACGGGTAGCGCCCGGACGTCTTGACAAGAGGATTGGTCTGGACCAAGTTGTGTGCGCTCCGCCCCGCCAACTCCCCAGATCCCGGAGGCCCTTGTGGACCGCGCCCGACGTCCCAGATCCGTCCTCGCCGCGCTCACGGCCGCGCTGCTGGCCGTACCCGGTGTCACCGCGCTCTCGTCGGCCGCCCGTGCGGCCGACGCGGACGTCGCGGTCAACGGCGGCTTCGAGTCCGGCCTGACCGGCTGGACCTGCACGGCCGGTACGACGGTCGACTCGCCGGTGCACAGCGGACGTTCCGCGTTGCAGGCCACCCCGGCGGGCGGCGACAACGCCCAGTGCTCCCAGACGGTGACCGTCCAGCCCGACGCGCAGTACACCCTGTCCGGCTACGTCCGCGGCTCCTACGTCTACCTCGGCGCGACCGGCACCGGCACCACCGACGTCTCCGCCTGGACCCAGTCCGCCCCCGACTGGCAGAAACTGAGCACCACCTTCCGCACCGGGGCCGCCACCACCAAGGTCACCCTCTACACCCACGGGTGGTACGGCACCGGCGCCTACCAGGCCGACGACATCACCCTGGTCGGCCCCGGCGGCAGCGGCACCGGCCAGCCGCCCGCCGCTCCGGCCGGCCTCAGGACCACCACCGTGACCGCGTCCTCCGTCGGCCTGTCCTGGTCGGCGGTGACCGGCGCGACCGGCTACGCCGTCTACCGCGACGGGACCAGGGTCCAGACGGTGACCGGCACGTCGGCGACCGTGTCCGGTCTCGCGGCCTCGACGGCGTACAGCTTCCAGGTGGCCGCGGTCAACGCCGCCGGCGAGTCCGCGAAGTCCGCGGCCGTCACCGCCACCACCGGCGCCGGTACCGGCGGCGGCCCGTCCGACCTGCCCGCCCACGCCCTCGTCGGCTACCTCCACGCCGGCTTCGCCAACGGCTCCGGCTACACGCGCCTCGCCGACGTCCCCGACAGCTGGGACGTCATCGACCTGGCCTTCGGCGAGCCCACCTCGGTCACCTCCGGGGACATCCGCTTCAACCGCTGCCCGGTCACCGAGTGCCCGGGCGTGGAGAGCGACGCCGACTTCAAGGCCGCGATCAAGGCCAAGCAGGCCGCCGGCAAGAAGGTGCTGATCTCGATCGGCGGCCAGAACGGCCAGGTCCAGCTGACGACGACGGCCGCCAGGGACGCCTTCGTCTCCTCCGTCTCGAAGATCATCGACACCTGGGGCCTGGACGGCCTGGACGTCGACTTCGAGGGCCACTCCCTGTCCCTGAACGCGAACGACACCGACTTCAGGAACCCCACCACGCCCGTGGTCGTGAACCTGATCTCGGCCCTGAAGAGCCTGAAGGCCAAGTACGGCGCGAGGTTCGTGCTGACCATGGCGCCGGAGACCTTCTTCGTGCAGAACGGCTACCAGTACTACGGCACCGGCAAGTGGGGCGGCCAGGACCCCCGCTGCGGCGCGTACCTCCCGGTGATCCACGCCCTGCGCGACGACCTGACCCTGCTGCACGTCCAGGACTACAACTCGGGCCCGATCATGGGCCTGGACAACCAGTACCACTCCATGGGCGGTGCCGACTTCCACATCGCCATGACCGACATGCTGCTCACCGGCTTCCCGGTCGCCGGCGACCCGGACCACGTCTTCCCGCCGCTGCGCCCCGACCAGGTCGCGATCGGCATGCCGGCGTCGACGAACGCGGGCAACGGCTACGTCTCCCCGTCCGAGGTCACCAGGACCCTGGACTGCCTGACGAAGAAGTCGAACTGCGGCTCGTACGCCACCCACGGGACCTGGCCCGCGCTGCGGGGTCTGATGACGTGGTCGGTGAACTGGGACCGCTTCGCGAACTGGGAGTTCCAGAAGACCTTCGACGGCTACTTCGGCTGACGCCCGGCACGAGGGACAGGGCGGTCAGCAGCACGGTGCACAGGCACCAGCTGGCCACCACGTCCAGCGGCCAGTGATAGCCGTGCCGGACCAGCCCGTAGGACACCCCGAGGACCAGCACCGCACAGCCGGCCACCAGCAGGCGGCGGGCGGCGGGGGAGCGGATCCAGGGCAGCAGGAGCAGGGCCGCCGAGCCGTAGGCGACCGCCGCCGTGGCCGTGTGACCGGACGGGAAGTAGCCGACGGCCGGGGGCATCACCGGTGTCCCCGGCCGCGCGGTCCAGTCCTTCAGCGGTACGACGACCGCCGGGACCAGCGCCATCAGCACGGCCGCGGCGAACGGCGGCAGCCACCACCGCCCGACCCCGGCGGCCCGGCCCCGCCACAGGACGTGGACGAGCACGAGCACGAGGACCGGGACGGCGACCTGGACGTTCCCCAGGTCGGACAGGATCTCGGCGAACCGGTCCGGACGGACCAGGGCCCGGCTCAGGCGGGCGTCCAGGCGCAGCAGCGGGCCGTGCGCCACGACCTGCCAGGTGATCAGCGCGAACAGGACGGCCGGGAGGCCGAGAAGGGGGGCGCGGCGGACTACGGTCGACACGGCGCCCAGCTTGGCAGATGAACCCGCGGAGACGCGGGAGGAGGTCGGCCGCCCCGGAACAGGGGGGGTGGTTCCGAGGCGGCCGTCCGGACCGGAACGTCGCGCGCCCCGGGGGGTTTGGGGCGGCGACCGTCCGATCGGTGAGGAGATCCCGGAGCCGTCAGGCGCCGGTTGTGTGCGCGAGGGCACGACCAGGTCGAAGCTGGGGAGGCCCCGGCCCGGTGTCCGTCCACAGTCCCCTGTGGGCGGGTGTATCTCTCATCTGGAGAGAACCTACGGCAGGCCGGGGCGGTTGGGCAGACGGAATCGGCTCCCGTCATCCACCCCGCACACGTTCTTCACACGGCCTGCCGCAGGCGCCCTTCAGAGGTGCGAGCCCGCTGCTCAGATGCGCGCGAAGGCCTGCTCGATGATGTCGAGGCCCTCGCCGAGGAGGTCCTCGCCGATGACCAGCGGGGGCAGGAAGCGGAGCACGTTGCCGTAGGTGCCGCAGGTGAGGACCAGCAGGCCCTCGGCGTGGCAGGCCTTGGCGAGCGCGGCGGTGGCCTCCGGGTTCGGCTCCTTGGTGGCGCGGTCCTTGACCAGCTCGATCGCGATCATGGCGCCGCGTCCGCGCACGTCGCCGATGATGTCGAACTTCTCGGCCATGGCGGTGAGGCGACCCTTCATGATCTCCTCGATGCGCTTGGCCTTGCCGTTGAGGTCCAGCTCCTTCATCGTCTCGATGGCGCCGAGCGCACCGGCGCAGGCGACGGGGTTGCCGCCGTACGTACCACCGAGGCCGCCGGCGTGCGCGGCGTCCATGATCTCGGCGCGGCCGGTCACGGCGGCGAGCGGCAGACCGCCGGCGATGCCCTTGGCGGTGGTGATCAGGTCCGGGACGATGCCCTCGTCCTCACAGGCGAACCACTGCCCGGTCCGGCAGAAGCCGCTCTGGATCTCGTCGGCGACGAAGACGATCCCGTTGTCGGCGGCGAACTGGCGGATGGCCGGCAGGAAGCCCTTCGCGGGCTCGATGAAGCCACCCTCACCCAGCACCGGCTCGATGATGATCGCGGCGACGTTGTCCGGGCCGACCTGCTTGGTGATCTGGTCGATGGCCTGCTTGGCGGCCTCGGGGCCGGCGTTCTCCGGGCCGGTGGGCCAGCGGTACGCGTAGGCGACCGGCACGCGGTACACCTCGGGCGCGAACGGGCCGAAGCCGTGCTTGTACGGCATGTTCTTCGCCGTCAGCGCCATGGTGAGGTTGGTCCGGCCGTGGTAACCGTGGTCGAACACGACCACGGCCTGCCGCTTGGTGTACGCACGCGCGATCTTGACGGCGTTCTCGACGGCCTCGGCGCCGGAGTTGAACAGCGCGGACTTCTTGGCGTGGTCGCCCGGGGTCAGCTCGGCCAGCGCCTCCGCGACCTCCACGTAGCCCTCGTACGGGGTGACCATGAAACAGGTGTGGGTGAAGTCGGCGAGCTGGGCGGAGGCCCGGCGCACGACGGCCTCGGCGGAGGCGCCGACGCTCGTCACCGCGATACCGGAGCCGAAGTCGATGAGCCGGTTGCCGTCGACGTCCTCGATGATGCCGCCGCCCGCGCGCGCGGTGAACACGGGCAGCACGGAGCCCACGCCCTGCGCGACCACGGCGGTACGGCGGGCCTGAAGCTCCTGCGACTTCGGGCCGGGGATGGCGGTGACGACGCGGCGCTCCTGCGGAAGTGCGGTCATGGGGGGCTCCCTGATGATCTTGCGTACCGGGCGGTCCCGGGCGGTTCCGGGCGGTGCGTTTTCGGACGCATACCTTCTTTTCTCGCAGGCTAAGACCGGTTCCGGGGGGTGGGCATGCTCCATGTGGGCGTTGTCGGCGGCTTCCGTTGTCCGCCGTGGACATAGCCCACCCGGGCGGGCCCGGCCCCTTACGGCCACGTAAGCGGTGAACTCCCCTTGCCGGGGCGTTAGATTGGCTCGCTGATGACGGACGGAACGGCGGACGGACGCGCTGGTCAGGGGGCAAGGTCGATGGACGGCGACAGCACGCGGATGCCACGCGGCACGCACACGAACCCTGTACCACGCCCGACGTCGCCGACCGACGAGCCCGCGGCCCCCCGGGGCGGCCCGCCGACGCCGAACCCCGACCCGGCCGTGCCGCCGAGGCCGACGCGGGCTCCGGACACGCCGGCCGCGGCCGCCCCGCCCTCGTACGCCCCGCCCTCGTACGCCCCGCCCTCGTACGCCCCGCCCCCCCGCTCACCCGTCGCCGACTGGGTCGACGAGCCGCGCCCGGCGGTCGGGCTCGGCATCTGGCGCTTCGGCTACCGCCCGCCCAAGGCCGCGCAAGAGGGGCAGCGCCTGGCCCCCGTCACCATCGTCGGCTTCCTCGTTCCTCTGGTCGCTGGCCTTTTCCTGTGGTCACTGTGGCGTCACGGCAGCGTCCCCTATCAGTGGGCCGTCCTGCAGCTGCTCACCCCGGACGACTGGTGGTGGGCCGGGACCACGTCACCGAAGGGCTACCAAGGCGCGGAGGCCGTCACGGTCGCCGACGGCGTGGTCTTCGCGATCCTCGTCGTCGCCATGGCGCGCCTCGGCAGCTGGCCCGACATCATCCGGCATGTCGTCACCCGCCGCGCACAACCCGCTCGCGCCCTGATGGCGGCCGTGGGCGCCCTCATCGCGCTGGCCTTCGTCTTCCCGAGCGCCTTCGGTCTGGGTTGGAACGCCCTGCCCGTCCAGGATCCGCTGTTCTCCCTCATCGTCCTGATCACCGGCGATTACACGGTGTTCGCGTCGGAGCTGCTCACGGACGGGCTGTATGCGCTCATCACGGTGCTGGTCCTGTGGCCGTTCGCCCGGATCGGCGGCTGGTGGCCCCTCGCGAAGGAGACGCTCGCTGCGCGCAGGCGGGCGAAGGCGGTCCCAGTCGCCGAACCGGCCGTCGACCGGCGGCCGTCGCAGTGGCCCCAGCTGCGGGAAGGCGGCCAGCACCAGGCCGCGGACGTGCTCACCGCCGAACTGCACGCCGGCCGCATGAACGACGTGGACTGCGCGAGGGTCGGCCACATGTGGACCGTGGCCCGGGCCCGGGCACGGCTCTCCTCGTTCACCGAGACGGTGCTCCGCGACGGTGCCGCCGCCTGGACCCACCCGTCCGGGGACCGCGATCTGGCGGGCCGGTCCGCCCGGCACGATCTGCTGGCCCGGCAGGTGCGCATCGGGCGGTGGGCGCCCGGGGACCGCACCCCGCCGGCCTACGGCGGAGCCGGAGTGGCGCTGGGACCCGACACCCTCGGTACCTCACTGCTGGCCGTGGGCCCCTCCGGTTCGGGCAAGACGGGCCACCTGATCCGGCCCGTCGTCGAGTCCCTCGGCCTGCAGGCCCTCGCCGGACAGTGCGCGGTCGTCGCCGTCTGCGCGACCGGCACCCCCCTGGGCCCCGACTCCGCCTACGACGTCGTCGTACGGCTCGGAGACCCCGCGTCCGTCTACGACCTCGACCCGTACGCGGAGTCCGACGACCCGGACGAGGCGGCGGCCTTCCTGGCGGAGGGGCTGGCCGGTGATCTGGACACGGTCGGCGGACAGCGGGCGGTCACCGCGCTGGCCCAGCTCCTCGGCCCGTACCGGGCGGCGTACGGACGCTTCCCCACCCTGCCCCAGCTCCGCGAGCTGCTGGAGGGCGAGCGCTCGGCCCTGACCGCGCTGCGTGCGGCGCTGGCGGGGGAGGAGCACGCCGTGATGCGCCGCGAACTCGACGCGCGCGCCCGGCAGTCGGGCAGCGTGGGCGATCCGGGCCCGGCCCTGGCCGACCGCCTGGCCATGCTGGACCGGCCGGTGTTCGCCGAGTTCTTCGGCGCGGCACAGGGCGAAGCCCGGCCGTTCTCGCTGCGCGCCGTCGCCCACCACCCGCTGCGGGTCCGGATCGACCTTCCCGACCGCGGGCACGACGAAGCGTCCCGGCTGATCACCCGGCTGCTGCTCGCCCAGTTCGGTGCCGTGGCGACGGCCGGCGAACGGAGCCACTTCGCCTGCCTGGTCCTAGACGACGCCACCGGCGCCGTGACGGCCGAGTCGGTCCGGCGTATCCAACGGTTGCGCTCCCGCAACGCGGGCGTGGTGCTGGCCCTGCGCACCGTCGGCGACGTCCCCGAGGCGCTGCACGGGCCGCTGTACGCGGCCGTGGGCTGCCGCATGGCCTTCTCCGGGGTCACCACCTGGGACGGCAGCCGGTTCGCGGAGGCCTGGGGCACGCAGTGGGTGGAGACCCGGGACGTGGCCCGGCACACGGTCTTCGCGGACCAGCCGATGACCCGCGCGATCCACGCCCTGCGCAAGCTGGTCACCGGCAAGGCGGTGACGACGGAGGCCGTCACCGTGCGGCAGGTCGAGCGGGAGCGGTGGTCGGCTTCCGAGTTGGCTCACGGGGTGCCGCCGGGGCATGCCGTGTTGTCGTTGACCACCGTGCAGGGCGAGCACGCGCCGCCGTTGCTGGTGGATCTACGGGGGTGAGGAGCCAGCGCGGGATCGTACGGTGAGGCAGAATCGGGGTGGGCCGTTCATACACGGCGGCCAAAAGATCACCGGGATCGACGGATCTCCCTCACCGTGAAGGCCCCATGCCCCCGACTCTCGCCTCGCTCGTCCACCACTCCGCGCTCAAGCTGACCGTGCGTGCGGGCGAGGACCGCCTGGACGTGCCCGTCCGCTGGGCGCACGTCAGCGAGCTGGCCGACCCCGTGCCCTACATGGAGGGCGGCGAGCTGCTCCTGATCACCGCGCTCAAGCTGGACGCGGAGAACCCGGAGGCCATGCGGCGGTACGTGCGGCGGCTCGTCGGCGCGGGGGTGGTCGGGCTCGGGTTCGCCGTCGGGGTCAACTACGAGGAGATCCCCGAGGCCCTCGTCGACGCCTGCGCCCAGGAGGGGCTGCCGCTGCTGGAGGTCCCCCGCCGCACCCCCTTCCTCGCCATCAGCAAGGCCGTCTCCGCGGCGATCGCCGCCGACCAGTACCGGGCGGTCACGGCAGGCTTCGCCGCCCAGCGCGAGCTGACCAGGCAGGCCCTGAACGCCGGCCCCGAGGGCGTGCTCACCGTGCTCGCCGCCCAGGTCGACGGCTGGGCCGCGCTGTACGACGCCTCGGGCGCCGTCGTCGCCGCCGCGCCCGAGTGGGCCGGCCGCCGCGCCGCCCGGCTCACCGCCGAGGTGGAACGGCTGCGGGAGCGGCCCGCCCCCGCGTCCTCCGTCGTCGGCGGCCCCGAACACGAGGACCGCGTGGAGCTGCACAGCCTCGGCACCGGCCGGCGCCCGCGCGCCGCGCTCGCCGTGGGGACGGCCGCCGCCCTCGGTACCGCCGAGCGGTACGCCGTCCACTCCGCCATCGCCCTGCTGACCCTCACCACCGAACGCTCCCGCTCCCTGCACGCGGCCGAACAGCGCGTCGGCACGGCGGTGCTGCGCATGCTCCTCGCCGGGGAACCCGACCACGCCCGGGCGGTCGCCGGGGACCTGTACGGCGGACTGCTGGACGCCCCGTTCCGGATGATCGTCGCCGAGTCGGGCTCGGGTACGGCGGGCGAGCCGCTGAGCGGACTCGCGGAGGCCGTGGAGTCCGCGGCGGCGCGCGCCGGGGAGGCCGTCCTGGTCGTGCCGGAGGGGGAGCGGCTGGTGGTGCTGGCCGCGGACGAGGGCGCGGCGGTGGCCGCGTGCGCCGCGTACGCGGCGGCGCGGGAGGCCGAGCGCGCGGTGGCCGAGCAGGGCCGGGTGGAGGAGGAGGTGCCGGTCGTCGGCCTGTCGGCGCCCGCCGGGCCGATCGCGGCGGCAGCGGCGTACAAGCAGGCCGAGCAGGCGCTGTCGGTGGCCCGGCGGCGGGGCCGGGTGTTCGTGGAGCACGAGCAGCTGGCCGCCGGGTCCGTGCTGCCGCTGCTGGCCGACGACGCGGTGAAGGCGTTCGCCGACGGGCTGCTGCGGGCACTGCACGAGCACGACGCGACCGGCCGCGGGGACCTGGTCGCCTCGCTGCGGGCGTGGCTGTCGCGGCACGGGCAGTGGGATGCCGCCGCGGCCGACCTGGGGGTCCACCGGCACACCCTGCGCTACCGGATGCGGCGCGTCGAGGAGATCCTGGGGCGCAGCCTGGACGACCCGGACGTGCGGATGGAGCTGTGGCTGGCCCTGAAGGCGACCTCCACGGAGTAGTGCGGAGCGCCGAGTAGTCCAAACAGTAGTGCCGGGCCCGTGTACTGCTACGACTCGGACAAGCGACCCCCGGCCGCCCCCGTCCTACCGTGGACCACGCAAGGCAAGCAGCACACCCCCCAACGCGGAAGGGCCGGGACTCGTACATGACTTCCACCCATGCCTTCTGGCTCGCCGGCCGCCAGGTCACCGGCGAGGACACCTTCGACGTCACCTCCCCGTGGGACGGCCGGGTCGTCGGCAAGGTCAGCGTGCCGACCGACGCCCAGGTCGAGGAGGCCGTGGCCGCCGCGTACGCCGTCCGCGAGGACTTCGCCGCCACCCCGGCGCACGTCCGCGCCGCCGCGCTCGACCACGTCAGCAAGCGGCTGGCCGAGCGCACCGAGGAGATCGCCCAGCTGATCTCCGCCGAGAACGGCAAGCCGATCAAGTGGGCCCGCGGCGAGGTCGGCCGCGCCGTCTCGGTGTTCCGGTTCGCCGCCGAGGAGGCCCGCCGGTTCAACGGCGGCGAGGCCCAGCGGCTCGACACGGACGCCGGCGGCCAGGGCCGGCTCGCGCTCACCCGCCGCTTCCCGAAGGGCGTCGTGCTCGGCATCGCGCCGTTCAACTTCCCGCTGAACCTGTGTGCCCACAAGGTCGCCCCGGCGATCGCCGCCGGCGCCCCGATCGTCCTGAAGCCGGCCCCGGCCACCCCGCTGTCCGGCCTGATCCTCGGCGACCTGCTCGCCGAGACCGACCTGCCGGCCGGGTCGTGGAGCATCCTCCCGGTGCCGAACGACAAGATGCCCGCCCTCGTCCAGGACGAGCGGCTGCCGGTCATCTCCTTCACGGGTTCCGAGAAGGTCGGCTACGCGATCATGGACTCGGTGCCGCGCAAGCACTGCACGCTGGAGCTGGGCGGCAACGGCGCCGCGGTCGTCCTCGGCGACTTCGCCTCCGACGCCGACCTGGACTGGGCCGCGACCCGCATCGCGACCTTCTCCAACTACCAGGGCGGCCAGTCCTGCATCTCGGTGCAGCGCGTCATCGCCGACGCCTCCGTGTACGACCGGCTGCTGCCGCGCATCGTGGCCGCCGTCGAGGCGCAGGTCACCGGTGACCCGTCCGACGACAAGACCGACGTCGGCCCGCTGGTCAGCGAGGACGCCGCCAAGCGCGTCGAGTCCTGGGTGAAGGAGGCCGTCGAGGCCGGCGCCACCCTGCTCACCGGCGGCGACCGGGACGGTGCCTCCTACGCGCCGACCGTGCTCGCCGACGTACCGGCGGACACCACCCTCGCCTGCGAGGAGGTCTTCGGACCGGTCCTCACCGTACAGAAGGTGGACGGCGAGGCCGAGGCGTTCGCCGCGGTCAACGACTCCAAGTACGGCCTCCAGGCGGGCGTGTTCACCCACGACCTGCAGGTCGCCTTCCGTGCCCACCGCGCCCTGGAGGTCGGCGGTGTGGTGATCGGCGACGTCCCGTCCTACCGCGCCGACCAGATGCCGTACGGCGGCGCCAAGCAGTCCGGCGTGGGCCGCGAGGGCGTGCGGTTCGCGATGGAGGACTACACCTACGAGCGCGTGCTGGTTCTCACCGGTCTCGCGCTCTGACCTGCCACGGACAGGTCGGGAACGGAACGGCCGCAGCCCACTGTGCGGGGGCTGCGGCCGTTTCCGTTCTCCTCTCGCCGAGGCAATCCGGAAAGGCTCCGCGGACGTAAGGAAAGTAGGGGCGCACCCTGAGGGAAGAAGGAGGGCCATCATGCGAGCATCACGCGCGAGGCGCCTCTTCGCGGCGTCCGCGGCCGGCCTGCTGATGGCCGGCGGCGCCGCGATCGGTGCAGCAGGCACGGCCTCGGCGGCAGCCCCTGCCGCGCCCACCCAGGTCACCGACGACTGGTGCTGGGGTCACCACGGCTGGCGCTGCTTCGATCACCGCTTCGATCATCGCTTCGATCATCGCTTCGACCACCGGTTCGATCACCGCTTCGACCACCGCTTCGACAACGGATCCGTCGTGATCATCCTGGTCCGCTAGCGGTGACGGGGCACGTCTGCCTCCACCGGGCCCGGCACCGGTGCCTTCCGGTGCCGGGCCCCTCATGGTCTCGTGCCTCCCCGGACCCTCAACCGGAGAAGCCGACGTGCGCGAGCCGCAGCGGGCCGCGCAGTCTGAGGCGGACGTCGTGGACGCCCTCGGTGACCAGGCCGGCGGCCAGGGTGGTGTACGTGTAGGCGTCGGCCGTGGGGGTCTCCAGGCCGAGGGCCGCCAGCACGGGGCCGCCGTCCAGGGCGAGTTCGAGGGTGCCCTCGCCCGCCACCCGTGCGGTCACCTCGCGCACCCCCGCGCCGAAGTCGCAGTCCCGGTAGACCAGTTCGGCCGTGCCGTCGTGGGCCGGGGTCACCGCGTCGCCCGCCGTCCGCGTCCGGTCCACGATCGCGATGCCGGACTGCTCGTCGAAGCCGGCGCCGGGCAGGCCCCGGTCACGCACCGCGCGGGGAGCCGGGGCGGCCCCGTCGAGGTGCACGGTCGTCCGCAGGCGCACCTCCTCGCTGGAGGCGCCCACCAGCAGCTCGTACGGGCCCCGCTCCAGGCGCCAGCCGCCCTGCCGCACGTCCCAGAACTCCAGGGCGGACAGCGGGACCTCGAAGGAGACGGCGGCCGTCTCGCCGGGGGCGAGCGTGATCCGGCGGTGCTCCAGCAGCTCGCGGCGCGGCCGGGGCACCGACGGGTCCACCGCCCGGCCGTAGAGCTGGACCACCTCGTCCGCCGTCCGCCCGCCGGTGTTGGTGACGGTGCAGCTCACCAGTACCGAGTCGGTCTCCACCCGGACCGCCAGGCCGGCGTAGCCGAAGGACGCGTACGACAGTCCGTGGCCGAAGGGGAAGAGCGGGGTGCCCTCGAAGTAGAGGTAGGTCTGTCGGCTGCCGATCACGTCGTAGTCGAGCAGGTCGGGCGCGCAGGTCGTACTCGTGCAGCACCCGGGGGTGTACGGACGCCGACGAGGTGGCCCGGTCGGTCTCGTTGTTGTGCGCCAGCCAGTGCTTGAGCACGGGTGCGGTACGCCAGTACCGGGGATGGTCGCCGCGCAGGCCGTGCGTGTACGCCGTGGCGATGGCCGAGGTCAGCTTCGGGTCCTCCGCGTAGCCCTCCTCGTTGCGGCCCCACAACGGGTGGCGCAGCAGGTTGACCGTCGGCGACCAGACGTTGAGGCCGACCCGGTCGTCCCGGGTGCGCAGCTCGCAGGGCACGGTCGCCCTCGGCGGGCTGGACTTCACCACCGACAACCTGACCGTCAGCAGCAGCTGACCACGGGCGCTGGCTCCCTCGCGAGGGCCGGCCCCTCCGGGCGGGGCGGGAGCGGCGGGACGTCAGGAGACGGTCGGCGCCGGACCCGAACTCGCCCGCTCCGTCAGCCGGGGCGCGAGCAGCACGACCTCGTCGCCGCCCCGCCCGTCCAGCTTGGCCACCAGGTGCTCCACGGCCTGCCGGCCCATCTCCTGGGCGGGGATGGCGGCCGAGGTCAGCCGCACCGAGGCCTGGACGGCGACCTGGTCCGGGCAGATCGCGACCACGGACACGTCCTCGGGCACGGCCCGGCCCTGCTGCCGCAGCAGCGCGAGCAGCGGCTCCACCGCCGACTCGTTCTGCACGACGAACCCGGTCGTGCCCGGGCGCTCGTCGAAGATCCGGGCCAGGGTGAGGGCCATCGCGTCGTACCCGCCCTCGCACGGCCGGTGCAGCAGCCGAAGACCCCGCTCGCGGGCCCGGGTGCGCAGTCCGTCGAGGGTGCGCTCGGCGAAGCCGGTGTGCCGCTCGTAGACGGCCGGGGCCTCCCCGATGACGGCGACGTCCCGGTGACCGAGCTGCGCGAGGTGCTCCACGCACAGCGCGCCGGTCGCGTTCCAGTCCAGGTCCACGCAGGTCAGGCCGGTGGTGTCGGCGGGCAGACCGATGAGCACGGAGGGCTGGTCGTCCCCCGGTCCCGACTTCGCCCGACCGGGGGCACCCCCGCCCCGCAGCAGCGGCAGCCGCTCGTCCTCCAGCTCGACGTCCATCAGGATCATCGCGTCGGCCAGCCCGCTGCCGGTGACCCGGCGCACCGCGTCGGGGCCCTCCTCGCCGGTGAGCAGCAGGACGTCGTAGCCGTGCGTGCGGGCCGTGGTGGCCACCGCGATGGCGATCTCCATCATCACCGGCACGTACATGTCGGTGCGCAGCGGGATCATCAGCGCGATGATGTTCGACCGTTTGCCGGCCAGGGCGCGGGCGCCCGCGTTCGGGTGGTAGCCGAGTTCCCGGATGCTCTGCTCGACCCGCTGCCGGGTGGTGGCGGAGATGGACCGCTTGCCGCTGAGGACGTAGCTCACCGTGCTCGCCGAGACTCCGGCGTGCTGGGCGACCTCGGCAAGGGTGACCATCCCGCTCTCCAAGCTTTGTGAAGCGCTCCGACGCTGCGCGCATCCGACAGGGTGTGTCAGGGTGTGAATGACCCTAACTCCAGGGTCCCAGGGGTGTCCATAGGTGTCGAAGCGCTTCGACAGCTACCTCTGTGGCGCAGCCCCTGCGCCCTCCGGCGCCGGAGCCGTCCCGCGACGTCACCGAACCACCCGTTCGGCCCAAGTCTCCGCCATGGGGGCCGGCGGCGGGGACTTCCCGGGCCGCGGGCGCCCCGCCACCGCCTCCCGCGCGGCCGGGACCGGCCCGGGGGACGCGCGAGGGGTGGTGAGGTCGGCCCGTTTCGGGTACCAACGATCCAGTAGCACTGGTCGGTAACGAACGGTCCCAGTCGTCCCTCTTTGCGGCGAGGTGAGCCTCCCATGACCGCCACCACCCCACGCACCACCGTCACCGAGCGCGAGGCCCGCAGGGTGGCGGAGGCCGCCCGGGAACAGGACTGGCGCAAGCCAAGCTTCGCCAAGGAACTGTTCCTCGGGCGCTTCCGGCTCGACCTCATCCACCCCCACCCGCTCCCCGACGAGGAATCCGTCCGGCGCGGCGAGGAGTTCCTGGCGAAACTGCGCGCCTTCTGCGAGACGGAGATCGACTCCGCCCGCATCGAGCGCGAGGCCCGCATCCCCGACGAGGTCGTCGCCGGCCTGAAGGAACTCGGCGCCCTCGGCATGAAGATCGACCCCAAGTACGGCGGTCTCGGCCTCACCCAGCTCTACTACAACAAGGCCCTCGCCCTGGTCGGCTCCGTCAGCCCCGCCGTCGGCGCGCTGCTCTCCGCCCACCAGTCGATCGGCGTCCCGCAGCCGCTGAAGCTGTTCGGCACCCAGGAGCAGAAGGACGCCTTCCTGCCCCGCTGCGCCCGCACCGACATCTCCGCGTTCCTGCTCACCGAGCCGGACGTGGGCTCCGACCCGGCCCGCCTGGCCACCACGGCCGTACCCGACGGCGACCACTACGTCCTCGACGGCGTGAAGCTGTGGACCACCAACGGGGTGGTCGCCGACCTGCTCGTGGTCATGGCGCGGGTGCCGAAGTCCGAGGGGCACAAGGGCGGCATCACCGCCTTCGTCGTGGAGGGCACCGCCCAGGGCGTCACCGTCGAGAACCGCAACGCCTTCATGGGGCTGCGGGGCATCGAGAACGGCGTCACCCGCTTCCACCGGGTCCGGGTCCCGGCCGCCCACCGGATCGGCCCCGAGGGCGCGGGCCTGAAGATCGCGCTGACGACGCTGAACACCGGGCGGCTGTCGCTGCCCGCGATGTGCGCGGGCGCCGGCAAGTGGTGCCTGAAGATCGCCCGTGAGTGGTCGGCGGAGCGCGAGCAGTGGGGCAAGCCGGTCGCGCTGCACGAGGCCGTCGGCTCCAAGATCAGCTTCATCGCGGCCACCACCTTCGCGCTGGAGGCCGTGCTCGACCTGTCCTCGCAGATGGCCGACGAGGACCGCAACGACATCCGCATCGAGGCCGCCCTCGCGAAGCTCTACGGCTCCGAGATGGCCTGGAAGATGGCCGACGAGCTGGTCCAGATCCGCGGCGGGCGCGGCTACGAGACGGCCGAGTCGCTGCGGGCGCGCGGCGAACGCCCGGTCCCGGCCGAGCAGATCCTGCGCGACCTGCGCATCAACCGCATCTTCGAGGGCTCCACGGAGATCATGCACCTGCTGATCGCCCGCGAGGCCGTCGACGCCCACCTGTCGGTCGCCGGCGACCTCATCGACCCTGACAAGCCGCTGTCCGCCAAGGCCAGGGCGGGCGCGAACGCGGGCGTCTTCTACGCCAAGTGGCTGCCGAAGCTGGTCGCCGGACCGGGTCAGCTGCCGACGGCGTACGGCGAGTTCAAGCACGGCATCGACCTCTCCGGGCACCTGCGCTACGTCGAGCGCACGGCCCGCAAGCTGGCCCGGTCCACCTTCTACGCCATGTCCCGCTGGCAGGGCCGGATGGAGACCAAGCAGGGCTTCCTCGGCCGGATCGTGGACATCGGCGCCGAGCTGTTCGCGATGAGCGCGGCCTGCGTCCGCGCCGAGCGGCTGTGGCGCGAGGGCGAGCACGGCCGCGAGGCCTACCAGCTCGCCGACGCCTTCTGCCGCCAGGCCCGCATCCGGGTGGACGAACTCTTCGGCCGGCTGTGGAGCAACACCGACGACCTGGACCGCAAGGTGGTCAGGGCCGTCCTCGCCGGCGCCTACACCTGGCTGGAGGAGGGCGTCCTCGACCCGTCGGGCGAGGGACCGTGGATCGCGGACGCGACCCCCGGACCCGCCACGCGCGAGAACGCCCGCCGTCCGTTCGGCGGTTAGCAGTACGTGTCGCTCGGGTCCCGCGTCGTCCAGGAGCAGGTGTCGACCTTGCTGCCGCTCGCCTTGGTCAGGGTCGCCGTGTCCTTGTCGTTGTTCCAGACGTAGGCACGGCGGTCCTGGTACTTGTCCGACGCGGTGTCCGAGCCGCTGCCGGTGTGGACCTTCAGGTACTTGCCGGCGCCGATCCTGACGTTGCCGAAGACGTACTTGTGGTTGGAGGCGTCCTTCAGCACCCAGCCCTTGAGCGAGACCGCCGAACCGCTGGTGTTCCTGAGCTGCACCCACTCGGCGTTCAGGCTCTTGTTGGAGCGGTTGTCGCTGCCGGGGCTGTCGAACCACACGTGGTGGATCCGCACGCCCCCGGCGGCCTCGGCCGGGGTGCTGAGCAGGGTGCCGGTGAGCAGGGCCGCGCCGGCGAGAGCGGGCAGGGCCGCGCGTATGCGCACAGTACGCATGGAGAGATCCCCCCAGGATGTCGTCCGCGAATCATGTGGAACGAAGTGTTATCACATGATCTTCACGATGACTCCACAAAGCCCGGAGGAGGCACCCGGCCGAGGGACGCGCTGTCCGGGCCGTCACCGGTTGCGGCCACAATGGGGGGATGACCGACAGTCCCGCCCGTCCGGCACCCCTCGCCGACCCCCACCTCGTCTACGACCCCGCCCCCGGGGACGGCCCCAAGGACGTGGTGATCCTCGGCTCCACCGGATCCATCGGCACCCAGGCCATCGACCTCGTGCTGCGCAACCGCGACCGCTTCCGGGTCACCGCCCTCTCCGCGAACGGCGGCCGGGTGGCGCTCCTCGCCGAGCAGGCGCACCGGCTGCGGGTGCGGACCGTCGCGGTCGCCCGCGAGGACGTCGTACCCGCGCTGCGCGAGGCGCTCGCCGCCGAGTACGGCAGCGGGGAGCCGCTGCCCGAGATCCTCGCCGGACCCGACGCGGCCACCCAGGTCGCCGCCTCCCCCTGCCACACCGTGCTCAACGGCATCACCGGCTCCATCGGGCTCGCCCCGACCCTCGCCGCCCTGGAGGCGGGCCGCACCCTCGCGCTCGCCAACAAGGAGTCGCTGATCGTCGGCGGCCCGCTGGTCACGGCGCTCGCCAAGCCCGGCCAGATCATCCCGGTCGACTCCGAGCACGCGGCCCTCTTCCAGGCGCTCGCCGCCGGCACCCGGGCCGACGTGCGCAAGCTCGTCGTCACCGCCTCCGGCGGCCCGTTCCGCGGCCGGACCAGGGACGAGCTGGCCCACGTCACCGTCGCCGACGCCCTCGCCCACCCCACCTGGGCGATGGGCCCGGTGATCACGGTCAACTCCGCGACCCTCGTCAACAAGGGACTGGAGGTCATCGAGGCACACCTGCTCTACGACATTCCCTTCGACCGCATTGAGGTGGTCGTGCACCCGCAGTCGTATGTCCACTCGATGGTCGAGTTCACCGACGGATCCACGATCGCCCAGGCGACGCCCCCGGACATGCGCGGGCCCATCGCCATCGGTCTGGGCTGGCCCGAACGCGTCCCCGACGCGGCGCCCGCCTTCGACTGGAGCAAGGCCTCCAGCTGGGAGTTCTTCCCGCTGGACGACGAGGCCTTCCCCTCGGTGAACCTCGCCCGGCACGTGGGGCGGCTCGCGGGCACGGCCCCGGCGGTGTTCAATGCCGCCAACGAGGAGTGCGTCGCTGCCTTCCTGAGCGGCGCCCTGCCCTTCAACGGGATCATGGAGACCGTCACCCGGGTGGTCGAGGAGCACGGCACCCCGGTCACGGGAACCTCGCTCACCGTGTCGGACGTCCTCGAAGCGGAGACCTGGGCGCGGGCCCGGGCCCGCGAACTCACAGCCACGACGGCGACCGCGGAGGCGCGTGCATGACGACCTTGATGTTCATCCTCGGCATAGTGGTCTTCGCGGTGGGCCTGCTCGTCTCGATCGCGTGGCACGAGCTGGGGCACCTGTCCACGGCCAAGCTCTTCGGCATCCGCGTCCCGCAGTACATGGTCGGCTTCGGCCCGACCATCTGGTCGCGGAGGAAGGGCGAGACCGAGTACGGCATCAAGGCGGTTCCGCTCGGCGGCTACATCCGCATGATCGGGATGTTCCCGCCCGACGACTCCGGCCGGGTCACCGCCCGCTCCACCTCCCCGTGGCGCGGCATGATCGAGGACGCCCGCTCGGCGGCCTTCGAGGAACTCGAGCCGGGTGACGAGACGCGCATGTTCTACACGCGCAAGCCGTGGAAGCGGGTCATCGTCATGTTCGCGGGCCCCTTCATGAACCTGGTGCTCGCCATCGGCCTGTTCCTCACCGTGCTGATGGGCTTCGGCATCCAGCAGCAGACCACCACCGTCTCCTCCGTCTCGCCCTGCGTCATCGCGCAGAGCGAGCACCGCGACAGCTGCAAGAAGTCCGACCCGGCCTCCCCGGCCGCGGCCGCCGGCATCAGGAAGCGCGACGAGATCGTCTCCTTCGACGGCAAGCCGACCAAGGACTGGAACACCCTGTCGGACCTCATCCGGGTCAGCGCGGGCAAGACCGTGCCGATCGTCGTCGAGCGGGACGGCAAGCAGCTCACCCTGCACGCGAAGATCGCCACCAACATGGTCGCCAAGAAGGACTCCGGCGGCGGGTACGTCGAGGGCCAGTACGTGAAGGCCGGCTTCCTCGGCTTCAGCGCCGCCACCGGCGTCGTCAAGCAGGACTTCGGCGAGTCCGTGACCTGGATGACCGACCGGGTCGGCGACGCCGTCGACTCCCTCGTCGCCCTGCCCGGAAAGATCCCGGCCCTGTGGGACGCCGCCTTCGGCGACGGCCCGCGCGAACCGGACTCCCCGATGGGCATCGTCGGCGCGGCCCGGGTCACCGGCGAGATCGCCACCCTGGACATCCCCGCCTCGCAGCAGCTGGCGATGTTCGTCTTCGTCCTGGCCGGTTTCAACCTCTCCCTGTTCCTGTTCAACATGCTCCCGCTGCTCCCGCTCGACGGCGGGCACATCGCGGGCGCCCTGTGGGAGTCGCTGCGGCGGAACCTGGCCCGGGTGCTGCGCCGGCCCGACCCCGGTCCGTTCGACGTCGCCAGGCTGATGCCGGTGGCGTACGTGGTGGCCGGGATCTTCGTCTGCTTCACCGTCCTGGTGCTGATCGCCGACGTGGTCAACCCGGTGAAAATCTCCTAGCCACCCCTCGTTCACGGCGGCCCGGGACCCGGTGGTTCCGGGCCGCCTCCCAATGGGTGGCTTTGCGGGAGGGATGTGCTGACGCCCGGGCCGGTGCCGTAATCTCGAAGCCTGGAGCCCGCCGTTTCACGGGACCGGACCTTGATCCACGACTTGGGGTTGCACAGCAGATGACTGCGATTTCTCTCGGCATGCCGTCCGTTCCGACCAAGCTCGCCGAGCGCCGCAAGAGCCGGCAGATCCAGGTCGGAAGCGTGCCGGTCGGCGGGGACGCGCCGGTCTCGGTCCAGTCGATGACCACGACCCGTACGTCCGACATCGGCGCCACCCTCCAGCAGATCGCCGAGCTGACCGCGTCCGGGTGCCAGATCGTCCGGGTGGCCTGCCCCACCCAGGACGACGCCGACGCCCTCGCCACCATCGCGAGGAAGTCCCAGATCCCGGTGATCGCGGACATCCACTTCCAGCCCAAGTACGTCTTCGCCGCCATCGAGGCCGGCTGCGCCGCGGTCCGCGTCAACCCCGGCAACATCAAGCAGTTCGACGACAAGGTCAAGGAGATCGCGCGGGCCGCCAAGGAACACGGCACCCCGATCCGCATCGGCGTCAACGCCGGCTCCCTGGACCGGCGCCTGCTCCAGAAGTACGGCAAGGCCACCCCCGAGGCCCTGGTCGAATCGGCCCTCTGGGAGGCGTCCCTCTTCGAGGAGCACGACTTCCGCGACATCAAGATCTCGGTCAAGCACAACGACCCGGTCGTCATGATCGAGGCCTACCGCCAGCTCGCCGAGAGCTGCGACTACCCCCTCCACCTCGGCGTCACCGAGGCCGGCCCCGCCTTCCAGGGCACGATCAAGTCGGCCGTGGCCTTCGGCGCCCTCCTCTCCCAGGGCATCGGCGACACCATCCGCGTCTCCCTGTCGGCCCCGCCCGTCGAGGAGGTCAAGGTCGGCCTCCAGATCCTGCAGTCGCTCGGCCTGCGCCAGCGCGGCCTGGAGATCGTCTCCTGCCCGTCCTGCGGCCGCGCCCAGGTCGACGTCTACAAGCTGGCCGAAGAGGTCACCGCCGGCCTCACCGGCATGGAGGTCCCCCTCCGCGTCGCCGTCATGGGCTGCGTCGTCAACGGCCCCGGCGAGGCCCGCGAGGCCGACCTCGGCGTCGCCTCCGGCAACGGCAAGGGCCAGATCTTCGTCAAGGGCGAGGTCATCAAGACCGTCCCCGAGTCGAAGATCGTGGAGACCCTGATCGAGGAGGCCATGAAGCTGGCCGAGCAGATGGAGAAGGACGGCGTCACCTCCGGCGAGCCGTCGGTGTCGGTGGCGGGCTGACCCCCGGGCGGGGAGGTCGCCTGCCGGCCCCGCACCCGTCGGACCGGGGGCGGCGCGGGGGAATTCCGGCAGGTACAGTGCGTGGATCAGGCAATGTCCGACCGTGAGGCCCCGCACGTGCTGACCCAGACCACCTCCCGGGTCCTGGAACCGAGTGACCTGGACGCCGCGCTCGCCGTCCTCGACCGCGAGCCGGTCGCCAACGCCTTCGTGACCTCCCGGGTCCAGGTCGCGGGCCTCGACCCCTGGCGGCTCGGCGGTGAGATGTGGGGCTGGTACGAGGACGGCATGCTCACGTCGCTGTGCTACGCGGGCGCCAACCTCGTCCCCATCTGCGCCACCCCGCGCGCGGTCCGCGCCTTCGCCGACCGCGCCCGGCGGGCCGGCCGCCGCTGCTCCTCCATCGTCGGCCCCGCCGAGGCCACCGCCCAGCTGTGGCGGCTGCTGGAACCGCACTGGGGCCCGGCCCGCGAGGTCCGCGCCCGCCAGCCGCTGATGGTCACCGACCGGATGCCGGCCGGCATCGCCCCGGACCCGTACGTCCGCCGCGTCCGCAAGGACGAGATGGAAACGATCATGCCGGCGTGCGTCGCGATGTTCACCGAGGAGGTCGGCGTGTCGCCGCTCGCCGGCGACGGCGGGCTGCTGTACCAGGCCCGGGTCGCCGAACTCGTCGGCTCCGGCCGCTCCTTCGCCCGCGTCGACGACCGGGGCCGGGTCGTGTTCAAGGCGGAGATCGGCGCCGCGACCCCCCACGCCTGCCAGATCCAGGGCGTCTGGGTGGCCCCCGAGTACCGGGGACAGGGCCTCGCGGCCCCCGGCATGGCGGCGGTCCTGCGCTATGCCCTCGCGGACTTCGCCCCCGTGGTCAGCCTGTACGTGAACGACTTCAACACGGCGGCGCGCAGGACGTACCGCAGGGTGGGGTTCCACGAGGTGGGAGCCTTCATGAGCATTCTGTTCTGACTGCCCTGTACGCTCCCGGCATGGACCTCGTGATCGGCCCCCTGGACCTCACTGCCCACGTGGACGAGGCCCTGGCCGTCCAGGCCGTCGCCTTCGGGCTCGGACCGGACGAAGTCGCCGTACGCCGGCAGATCGTCCAGCGCCACATGCAGTACCACGGCGCACGGGCCCTCGGCGCCACCAGCCGCGGACGGCTGATCGGATTCGTCTACGGCATGCCCAACAGCCGCACCCACTGGTGGTCCACCGTCGTGGAGCCCTACCTCCGCGCCAACGGCAACGACTTCTGGCTGGACGACTCCTTCGTCATCACCGAACTGCACGTCCACCCCGACCACCAGAACCGCGGCATCGGCCGGCGGCTGATCACCACCATCACCGACACCGCCGCCGAACCCCGCTCGATCCTCTCCGCGATCGACACCGACAGCCCCGCCCGCGGCCTGTACCACGCCCTCGGCTACGTCGACCTCGCCCGCCGGGTGCACTTCCCGAGCGCACCGCGACCGTACGCCGTGATGGGCGCCCCGCTGCCGCTGCGCAGGCGTTAACCGATTTCCACCGGCACGGGCGGCCCGGCTAACCTCCATGCCATCACCTTTACCCGGCAGGAGTACGAGAACCATGGCCAACGCACCGGTCCAGCGCATGTCCCAGTTGATGGCGAAGACGCTGCGCGACGACCCGGCGGACGCCGAGGTCCTCAGCCACAAGCTCCTCGTCCGCGCCGGCTACGTCCGCCGCACGGCCGCCGGCATCTGGAGCTGGCTGCCCCTCGGCAAGAAGGTCCTCGCCAACGTCGAGCGCGTGGTGCGCGAGGAGATGGACGCCATCGGCGCCCAGGAGGTCTCGCTGCCCGCCCTGCTGCCGCGTGAGCCCTACGAGGCCACCGGCCGCTGGGACGAGTACGGCCAGGAGCTGTTCCGGCTCAAGGACCGCAAGGGCGGCGACTACCTCCTCGGCCCCACCCACGAGGAGATCTTCACCCTCCTGGTCAAGGACCAGTGCACGTCCTACAAGGACCTGCCGGTGATCCTGTACCAGATCCAGACCAAGTTCCGCGACGAGGCCCGCCCCCGCGCCGGCATCCTGCGCGGCCGTGAGTTCCTGATGAAGGACTCGTACTCCTTCGACACGGAGGACGAGGGCCTCGCCCGGTCCTACGCCCTGCACCGCGAGGCCTACCAGCGCGTCTTCGCGCGCCTCGGCCTCGACTACCGCATCGTCGCGGCCACCGCCGGCGCCATGGGCGGCTCCCAGTCCGAGGAGTTCCTCGCCCCGGCCGAGGCCGGCGAGGACACCTTCGTGGACTGCCCGAACTGCGACTTCGCCGCCAACACGGAGGCGGTCACGTACGCGCTGAAGCCGGTCGACGGCTCGGCCGTGCCCGCGCTGGAGGAGATCCCGACCCCCGACACGCCCACCATCGAGACGCTGGCCGCCTCGCTCGGCGTCCCGGCCTCCGCCACGCTGAAGAACCTCCTGGTCAAGGTGGACGGCGAGATCGTCGCCGTGGGCGTGCCCGGCGACCGCGAGGTGGACATGGACAAGGTCGAGGCGCACTTCGCCCCGGCCGCCGTCGAGATGGTCACCGAGGCCGACTTCGCCGGGCGCTCCGACCTGGTCCGCGGCTACGTCGGACCGCAGGGCCTGGGCGAGAAGATCACGTACATCGCCGACCCGCGCGTGGCCCCCGGCACCTCCTGGATCACCGGTGCCAACAAGGAGCACACGCACGCGAAGAACGTCGTCGCCGGCCGGGACTTCGAGGTCGACGCGTACGTGGACGTCGTGGTTGTGCAGGACGGCGACCCCTGCCCGAAGTGCGGCACCGGTCTGCAGCTGGACCGCGCCATCGAGATCGGCCACATCTTCCAGCTGGGCCGCAAGTACGCCGACGCCCTCAAGCTGGACGTCCTCGGCCAGAACGGCAAGCCGGTCCGTGTCACCATGGGCTCCTACGGCATCGGCGTCTCCCGTGCCGTCGCCGCGCTCGCCGAGCAGACCGCCGACGAGCACGGCCTGGTCTGGCCCAAGGAGGTCGCCCCGGCCGACGTGCACGTCGTCGCCGCCGGCAAGGCCCTGCAGACCGAGCTGGCCCTCGACGTCGCCGAGAAGCTCGCCGCCGCGGGCGTCCGCGTCCTGGTGGACGACCGGGCCGGGGTCTCCCCGGGCGTGAAGTTCACCGACGCCGAGCTGATCGGCGTACCCCAGATCCTGGTCGCCGGCCGCCGCTCCGGCGAAGGCGTCCTGGAGCTGAAGGACCGCAGGACCGGCGAGCGCGAGGAGCTCTCGGTCGAGGACGCGATCGCCCGCCTCACGGCCTGACGACGCGGACGGGGGGGGGCCGCCCCGGGGGGGCCCCCCCCCCGCCCCGGGGCGCGGGCGGCTGGGTTTTTGAAACCGCTGATATAAAATCACGAGCAAGAG